>JAYVBU010000164.1:0-3176 GCA_043750335.1 Betaproteobacteria bacterium
GTATTGCCATGGCTCTCCACCGTAACCACGACGCGATCCATGCTCATACCAAGCTTTTTTGCTGTCGCTTGGATAATGCGGATATTGGCCTGATGCGGCACCAGCCAATCAATCTGGCTTTTTTGCATGCCATTCGCCGCCAGAGTTTCATCGACGATGGCATCCAGCGTGTTCACCGCCATTTTGAAAACGGCGTTGCCTTCCATCTGGATCACCGTTTTTTGGGCATAACCTGCCGAAGGGCCAGCGGGAACTTTGAGTAGCGCTTCGTGGCGACCATCGGCGTGTAGATGGGTGGAAATGATGCCGGGCGTATCCGATGCTTGCAGTACCACTGCTCCCGCGCCATCGCCCCACAGGATGCAATTTGTACGGTCATCCCAATCGGTGATGCGGGACAAGGTTTCAGCCCCAATCACTAATACGTTTTTACATTGGCCGGAGCGAATGAATTGCTCGCCAGTGGTTAGGGCGAATACAAAACCGCTACAAACCGCTTGCAGATCGAATGCTGGGCAGCTATTGGTAATGCCGAGTTTTTGTTGCACCAGACAAGCCGTGCTGGGGAAAACGAAATCCGGCGTGGTGGTGGCGAGGATGATGAGATCAAGTTGATTCGGTTCAATGCCTGCCGCATCCAGTGCGGTACGCGCAGCGTGTGTCGCGAGATCGCTGGTGGTTTCATTTTCGGCGGCGATGTGGCGTTCGCGGATACCAGTGCGCGAGACGATCCATTCGTCAGTGGTTTCAACGCGTTTTTCCAGATCGGCGTTGGTCAAAATCTGTGCGGGCAGATAGCTGCCAGTACCAATGATGCGTGCGTATGTCATGCGGCCTGCTGGGGATGTTCAATAGCCATCTGCTCAGTGATGCGGCGTAATACGCCGCCCCGGCATTCTTCGATGGCGCGGTTGAGGGCAAATTGTAAGGCATAGCTGTCGGCGCTGCCGTGGCTCTTGATGACGATGCCGCGCAGACCCAGCAAACTCGCGCCGTTATAGCGGCGATGATCGACGCGTTGTTTGAAGCGTTTTAGTACGGGCCAGGAAATCGCGGCAGCCAGCTTTGAAAATAGACCGTGTTGATATTCCTCGCGCAGAAAAGTGCCCATCATTTGCGCCAAGCCTTCGGAGGCCTTGAGCGCGACATTGCCCACAAAACCATCGCATACCACGACATCGGTGGTGCCTTTGTAGATGTCGTCGCCTTCCACATTGCCATGAAAATTGAGATGGCTCTGGCGCAAGAGTTCGGCGGCTTCTTTTACTACTTCGTTACCCTTGATGGCTTCGGAGCCGATGTTCAGCAGGCCGACGCTGGGCCGGGGATTATTCTCGACGGCGGAGGCCAGCATGGCGCCCATCACAGCGAATTGCAGCAAATGCTCGGCGCTGCAATCCACGTTCGCGCCCAGGTCGAGCACATAGGCGCGCCCCTTCAAGCTGGGTAGGACCGTGCATATCGCGGGCCGATCAATGCCCGGCAGGGTTTTGAGCACGAAGCGAGAAATCGCCATCAGTGCGCCGGTATTGCCTGCGCTGACTGCGGCATGGGCTTCGCCTGATTTCACCATATCAATGGCGACGCGCATCGAGGAGTCTTTTTTGTTGCGCATGGCAATCGCGGGGGGATCATCCATGGTGATGACTTCGGTGGCTTCGTGGATACGCAGACGTGGGCCGACAGTGCGCTTGCGGGCGGCAAGTTCGGCCTCCAATGCATCGCGCAGACCGACCAAGATGACGTTGACCGCAGGGTCGCGATCAAGCACCGCGAGCGCGGCGGGAACCGTCACATGGGGGCCGTGATCGCCCCCCATGGCATCTATTGCAACAGTAATGTCCATTGAATCGCCAGTGCTGCGCGCACCAGCAGAATTAAGAACTTATTCGCCTTTGGTCTTCAGCACTTTTTTGCCACGGTAGTAACCGCTTGGGCTGATGTGATGACGCATGTGCACTTCACCCGTGGCGGGCTCTACGGCCAGCGGCGGGTTGGTCAGGAAGTCGTGCGAACGGTGCATGCCACGCTTCGACGGGGATTTCTTGTTTTGTTGAACAGCCATGTTTCTAACTCCTTATCAATCATTCTTTAACGGATTTCAATTGCGCCAAGGCGGCGAATGGATGAAGCCTTCCGTCATTTTTCAAAGTGGTTCCGGCTTCGCATTCCCCTTCTGGGTGATGCGGTGCCATCGGCAGCACGAGCAGGATTTCTTCTTCGATCAAATCCGCCACCGGTAAATCTTGTTGCGCCAGTATCCGGTCTGGTGCATCCGGATTGTCGTCCTGCAACATGCGCTCATCGGTCATGAGCAACAGCGCCGAATTGATATCCAATGCGTAATTCATGGGTGTCAAGCAACGCTGGCAAACCACTTGCAATGTCCCCGAAACCTGGCATTGCAAGCTCGGGCCCCCTGGTTCATCGAAAGAACCCGTGAGCCGAAACGTGATAGTGCCAATATCAGATGCCAGGGCATCCTTCAGCCGGACCATACTAGCAACCGGCAGACTTCCTTCCAGGCTTTGCCGCCCTCGTGCAAACTTCAGCGGATCGGTTACGACCTGTTCAGACATGAGGCGCGCATGATACAATTTTGGGCTTTCGCTGTCAAAATTCCATTTGAAATCCCAGTCATAATCAGGGTTTACGTGTGTTCAAAAAAATCTTAGTGGCCAACCGGGGGGAAATCGCGGTACGCATTGTACGGGCCTGCTCCGAGATGGGTATAAAGTCAGTCGCAATCTATACAGACGCTGATCGACATGCCTTACACGTAAAAAAAGCCGACGAATCCTATAATTTAGGGGCTGACCCAGTCGTAGGTTATCTCAATGCACATAATATAGTGAATCTGGCGGTCGCTTCCGGCTGCGACGCCTTGCACCCCGGATATGGTTTTTTGTCGGAAAATCCGCAACTTGCAGAGATTTGTGCGCGCCGCGGCATTAAATTCATTGGCCCGGACGCCTCCGTCATCAGTCAGATGGGCGACAAGATCGCTGCACGTCGCGCCATGATTAAAGCTGGTATTCCAGTTATTCCAGGCTCTGAAGGTAACTTGGCTTCGGTTGAAGAAGCAGTCCAGCTCGCCAAGAAAATAGGCTACCCCGTCATGCTTAAAGCCACTAATGGCGGCGGTGGGCGCGGTATCCGGCGCTGTAATAGCGAAG
>JAYVBU010000165.1:0-3173 GCA_043750335.1 Betaproteobacteria bacterium
CGCGCTTGCGCGTCTAAATAAAAGCCGATATATTTCATCCCATGTTCGCTTTCACCCGCAATCAGTTCGTGTCCTATCTGGCTAATGTCCTATTAGCCAGCCTGCTGCTGCGCGTCGCGCGCTAAAAACTCCCCCTTACATTTGTTGTTTTCGGTGAATCGGCTAAACTGCCGGTTTGATTGATTTTTTTGCGTCGCGCCTGTTTGTAACAGTGGGCGGCGCGCGTTGTATGGAGCCTCTCATGACAGACCATTTGATTGTTTTTTACACCACCTTGCGCGACGGCGAGCAGAGCCCTGGCGCGTCTATGACCCGCGAAGAAAAAGTACGTATCGCCAAGCAGTTAGAGCGTATGAAAGTGGATGTGATTGAAGCCGGTTTCCCGGCCGCTTCCAATGGCGATTTTGAATCGGTGAAAGCCGTGGCCGATGTGATTAAGGACAGCACTGTCTGTGGTTTGGCGCGTGCGCTGGAGCGCGATATTGATCGCGCCGGTGAGGCGATCCGGGGTGCGGCTTCTGGGCGCATTCACACTTTTATTGCGACGAGCCCGATCCACATGGAAAAGAAACTGCGCATGACGCCGGATCAGGTGGTGGAGCAAGCGGTGAAAGCGGTGCAGTGGGCGCGTAAGTGGACTGACAACGTGGAGTTTTCTCCAGAAGATGCGGGCCGCTCTGAGCTGGATTTTTTATGCCGCGTGTTGGAGGCGGTGATCGCTGCGGGTGCGACCACGGTGAATATTCCCGATACCGTGGGCTACAACATGCCGCAGCAATTCGGTGAGTTGATTCGTAATTTGCGTGAGCGTGTACCGAACGCGGACAAGGCGGTATTTTCGGTGCATTGTCACAATGATTTGGGGCTGGCCGTGGCGAATTCTCTGTCTGCCGTGGTGAATGGCGCGCGCCAAGTTGAATGCACCATCAATGGTTTGGGCGAGCGCGCAGGCAATGCCGCATTGGAGGAGGTCGTGATGGCTGTACGTACGCGTAGCGATTTTTTTGCTTGCGATACGCGCATCGACACGACGCAGATTGTGTCGGCCTCGCGTTTGGTATCAAGTGTTACCGGCTTCCCGGTGCAACCGAACAAAGCTATCGTCGGCGCGAATGCTTTTGCGCATGAATCGGGCATCCACCAAGACGGCGTGTTGAAGCATCGTCAAACCTACGAAATCATGCGCGCGGAAGATGTGGGCTGGAGCGCCAATAAAATGGTGCTGGGCAAGCATTCCGGGCGCAATGCGTTTCGTACTCGTCTGCAAGAAATAGGCATCGAGCTGGCTTCAGAAGAAGCGGTGAATGCCGCGTTCGCGCGCTTCAAAGAGCTGGCCGATAAAAAACACGAAATTTTCGATGAAGATTTACACGCATTGGTCAGTGATGAGGCGCAAGCCTTGCAAGTAGAAACTTACAAACTGGTGTCGCTGAAGGTTTGCTCCGAGACAGGCGAGACACCGCATGCGAGCATCGTGTTGGCTGACCAAGGCACCGAAAAACAGGCACAGGCCGAAGGCGGTGGCCCGGTGGATGCCGCGTTCAAGGCGATCGAAGCGATCGTCAATAGTGGCGCAGACTTGTTACTGTATTCGGTGAACAACATCACCAGCGGAACCGACGCTCAGGGCGAAGTCACTGTGCGCCTATCGCACGGCGGGCGCATTGTGAATGGTCAAGGTGCGGATACCGATATCGTGGTGGCCTCAGCTAAAGCCTATTTGCATGCCTTGAACAAGCTGCACTCCAAACTGGAACGAGCGCATCCGCAGGTATAATGGGCGCTCATTCAAGGAAGTCTGCATGCAAGCAAGCAACGATTATTTAGTCATCACCGCCGCCGGCGAGGACCAAGTGGGACTCGTCGAGCGGTTTACCAGTAAGATCGTCGAATCCGGCTGCAATCTCGAACAAAGCCGCATGTCGGTACTGGGCGGGCAGTTTGCCATTTTAGTGCTGGTAGGCGGGCCGTGGAATGCCTTGTCGAAACTGGAGAGCCAGCTCGAGCCGCTTGGTGAACAACTGGGTTTGAGTATTGTCGCCAAGCGCACACGCGCGCGGGAGCTGAGTCAGCCGGTGCTGCCTTACCACGTTGAAGTGGTGGCCTTGGATCACCCCGGCATCGTGCATAGCCTCGCTAAATTTTTTGCGCGTTATGGCATTAATATCGAAGAGCTGGCCACCGACACATATCCTGCACCGCACACCGGCACACAAATGTTTTCGGTGCAGATGGAAGTCGGCGTACCGGCCAGCACTCATATCCCGACACTGCGCGGCGAATTTTTTGATTATTGCGACGATCTCAATTTGGACGCAACTTTCGAGCCCACCCGCGCGTAAGCTACGCAGTCATTCTCCGCTTCACTTTCGCAGGTATTCACATGGACTTCCCCGAATACGAATCATCGCCATTTGATCAGGCCGCCACTTCTGTCGTCGAGCTCGGCAACCAACTCATGGATCAAGACAAAGAAGCCGATGCCTGGGATGTTGCCTCCGGCTTGCTGGCTGGCGCGATCCAGTTTTGGCTCTTTACGCACCAGCCTTGCGCCGATAAATTTTGCGAGTCGTGCGCGGAAGTGTCCACCGCCGCGCAGCGCATGAAATTGCTTAATGACGAGCTGCGCGAATTTGCCGAAGAGAGCGATTACTTTCACAGCCCTACTGACAGTAACGCCGGTACGGCCTAAAGCTAGCGCGAATAACCCCATGAAAGGCTTCCATCTCGAACAAGCGGCAGGCGTGAGTGAATGCTATGCCGTTATCTATGCGCCGGGCCGCAACCGTAAGCGCTTTTCTGAAAATTGCGTTTACGTAAAAGACTCTGAACAGGCCGCACGTGATGCCGCCGATGCAGAAAAAAGTTTATTTCCCGCGTTGGTGATCGGACCCTCGCGTTCTTCTGAAGGTTTTCGTCTGTTTTATTTGCGCGCATGGATCGAATAAAACCTATTTTGTTGATCGTGCTTGCGGCGAGCTTCGCGCCTGCGTATGCCAAAGAAAGCAGCGGCAAGCCGGGCATCAACGCACCTTATGTGCAGCCGAATATCGACGAATGGGTTGAACGGTTCGAGCACAGCGGGCGCGAGGTTTTTGATAAACGCATGGAGATTGCTGCTGCCGTGGATATTCGGCCCGGCATGACGGTGGCTGATATCGGCGCGCATTAAA
>JAYVBU010000166.1:0-15260 GCA_043750335.1 Betaproteobacteria bacterium
CCCTTATCCAACTCTTGCTTCAGCCCGCCCACCTTGCAATTGCTCATGGATAAATTCAAGCAACTCGGTATTGAGCACAAAATCGGCAACCGGCCCGAAGCCGTCGAGATGTTGCCGGAAGGCGTGAAGCTCATTTTGCAAGGCGGTGCCGAAGAAGTCATTGTCGATTGGGTATTACTCGGCACCGGCCGCCGCCCGCACACCACCGGCTTGAATCTGGATGCCGCCGGTGCCAACGCCGATAGCAAAGGCTTCATCAAAATCAATGAGTACTTACAAACCGCACAAGCAAATATCTACGCCATTGGCGACGTCACCAACCCGCGTATGACCGCCAACCACGCGCTTGCCGATGCAGCCGTCGCGGTAGCGAATATCCTGCAAGCCGAAACCCGCAAACACGACCGCAAAGCCGTGCCCGATATGGTGTACTCCGCGCTTGAACTTGGCCGTATCGGCCTCAACGGCGCGGCCGAGAAAAATGACCCCGCCATCGGCATCGCTACTTTTGAAACCAATCCCCGCGCCCTGGGCCAAGACGATAGCGATGGTTTCGTGCGCCTCGTCGCCGACGCGCAAAGCGGCGTACTGCTCAGCGGCGAAGTGGCCGGCACGGATGCCGGCGAACTCATTCATCTTCTCGCGCAACATTATGGGCAACCGGATGCGCTGCAACATTTGGCACAGGCTTACTTCAGCCATCCAGCGCGGGCGGAGGAGTTCTTCAATGCCGCCGAGGCGATTGCCGCTAAGTTGAATCTGGATATTCCGCAGAAAGTGATTAGCAGTAGCTAAGGGCTGCTGTGGCTCTCTCGACCATTTCTGCAAATTGGCATGTGGTAATCGCGCTCGTGATAGGAGGCGTTACTGCTGGATTACCCCTCGCTCTGCTCAGCGCACGTAGCGCACGTAGGGTGCAATAAGCGAAGCGCATTGCACCGTATGTTTTTCAGACCGGCACAATAACGATTGCGCCCTACAAAAGCTGGATGTAGGTACTGTCAACGTGGCTGCGTAAAATTTCACTTCTCCGGGAATAAACATTGTCCCTTGCCTGTTTGCTTGGGCATGAGGTTCGATTTTAATATGCGACGTGCAGAGCGTTGGTACACCGCGGGTGTTGACCTTGGAAACTTATGACCATCGACCAACAAATTGAAACCCACATCCCGCGCTTGCGCCGCTACGCGCGTGCGCTGACGGGTGACGCGAATCGCGCCGATGATCTAGTGCAGGACACGCTGGAGCGTGCTTGGTCTAAGTTTTCGCTGTGGCGGCGTGGCTCGGATTTGCGCGCTTGGTTGTTTTCTATCATGCATAACGTGCATATCAACCAGCTTGATTATCGTGCGCGGCGGCCAGAAGATCAGATGCCGGAAGACCCTATCGACATCGCCGTATCCGGTCATCAGGAACGGTCGTTGGAGGTGCGTGATCTGGCCAGCGCGCTCGCCCAATTGCCGACAGAATATCGTGAAGTCCTACTGCTGATTGGTTTGGAAGAATTGAAATATGAAGAAGTGGCCAAGGTGTTGGCCATCCCCATCGGCACCGTGATGTCGCGCTTGGCGCGTGGGCGCGAGAAGCTGCGGCATATTATGGCCGGTACGCCACAAACTGCGCTGCGGAGAGTGAAATGAATATTAACGAACAAGATTTGCATGCCTATGTAGATGGGCAACTCGACCCGGCGCGCAATGCCGAGGTCGCCGCGTATCTCGCGGTCAACCCGCAAGCTTCGGCGCGGGTTGACGCTTACCGCAAGCAGAATCAGACCTTGCATGCTTTATTTGATCCGGCACTGGATGAGCCGCTGCCGAGCGCGTTGCAGCGCTCGCGCACCCATCTGAAATGGCAGCGCGTTGCGGCGATGGTGGGTGTCTTGGCATTGGGCATGGTCTCGGGTTATGGCTTGCGCGGCGCGACCACGCCCGACATGGGGCAGATGACGCTATCCAAGCAGGCCGCTTTTGCGCATGTGGCTTTTGTGCCGGAAGTGCTGCACCCGGTCGAAGTGAGCGTGAAGCAGGAAGCGCACTTGGTAAAGTGGCTGTCGAAGCGACTGGGGGGAGAGGTGCATGCGCCGCAATTATCCAGCGCCGGATTCGAGCTGATGGGTGGCCGTCTGCTCCCCGCTGACGCTGGGCCTGCGGCCCAATTCATGTACCAAGACAATCACGGCCAGCGCTTGACCCTGTATGTGAAACGCGAGCCTGCGCGCGATGCAGAAACCGCATTTCGCTTTGCCAAGGAAAGTGGCGTCGGCGTGTTTTACTGGATCGACCGCGATTTTGCTTACGCACTATCAGGCGATGTGCCCAAAGCCGATTTGCTCAAAGTGGCCGAGACGGTTTACCAGCAATTGAATCCCTAATTCTATAAAAGCCATTCACGCATTGGTAGGGGCGAATGCATGCCTCGCCCCTACCTATCCTATTGCCAAGCCTGTAAGCTTTTACCCCACATCCCCGACCAATAAGCAAAGGAGCCACACCATGCTGATTCGCCGTCCTGCCGATATTTTGCCTTCTGAAATTACTGCCCCCGCTATTTATCAGCGACGCCGCGAATTTATTAAGGGTGCGGCCGCGCTTGGCGCGATGGCGGCGCTCCCCTTGCGTGCCGATGCTGCCACCAAGCTGGCGGCCAAAAAATCCAACTACAGCGTTGATGAAGCGTTGACGCCTTTTAACGACATCACCACCTACAATAATTTTTACGAATTCGGCACGGATAAATCGAGCCCGGCAATCCAAGCACGGGGCTTTGAGACGCGCCCCTGGACGGTAACTGTGGAGGGGCTGGTCAAGCGCCCCATGACCTTCGGCATTGACGATCTGCTCAAGCTACCGTTGGAAGAGCGCACCTACCGCCTGCGCTGCGTGGAGGGCTGGTCGATGGTGATACCCTGGATCGGGTTTTCCTTGAACGAGCTATTGAAGCGCGTAGAGCCGACCGGCAACGCTAAGTTTGTCGAATTCACCACGCTTAACGACCCCAAGCGCATGCCGGGACAACGCTCCCCCGTATTGGATTGGCCGTATGTAGAAGGCTTGCGTTTGGACGAGGCGCAACATCCGTTGACGTTGATGGCGGTCGGTCTGTATGGCGAGGTGCTGCCCAATCAAAATGGCGCGCCCATTCGCCTCGTGGTGCCTTGGAAGTACGGCTTTAAGAGCGCTAAGTCCATCGTGAAAATCCGTTTGGTGGAAACAGCCCCCGTCTCATCTTGGATGCGCGCCACCCCGAATGAATATGGTTTCTTTTCTAATGTGAATCCGGATGTCGATCATCCACGTTGGAGCCAATCCAAAGAACGGCGTATTGGCGAATTTTTAAAGCGCAAAACCCTGCCGTTTAACGGTTACAGCGAGCAAGTCGCGTCGATGTATGCGGGGATGGATTTGCGGAAGTTTTTTTAGGAGGGGCAATGGACAGGATTAACAGGATTGTTCAGGATTTACAGGATAAACCGCCTATGCCATTGCGAGGCAGGCGCGTAACAATCCACCATTTGGTCAACTACAAAAATCCTGTTAATCCTGAAAAATCCTGTTAAACCTGTCTATTATGTTTTTCAAACCCTTAGTATTTCTTGTTTGTCTGATCCCCTTGGCGCGCCTGGCTTGGCTCGCCTACAGCGGCGGCTTGGGCGCAAACCCGATTGAGTTCATCACCCGTTCCACCGGCACCTGGACCTTGGTTCTCTTGCTGGCGACTCTATCCATCACCCCGATCAGAAAGCTCACGGGGTATAACTCGCTGATTAAAGTGCGGCGTATGCTCGGGCTATTCGTCTTCTTTTACGCCTGCCTGCACTTCACGACTTATATCTGGTTGGATCAGTTTTTTGAGCTGGCGTCGATCTTTAAAGACATAAAGAAACGTCCTTTCATCACGGTGGGGTTTGCCTGCTTTGTGTTGCTATGGCCTCTGGCCCTGACCTCGACCAACGCCATGATGCGGCGTTTAGGGCGGCGCTGGCAGCAACTGCATCGCCTGGTGTATTTGATCGCCATCGGTGGCGTGGTGCATTACTGGTGGCTGGTCAAAAAAGACATCACCCAGCCCGCGCTGTATGCCCTGGTGCTGGCGCTCCTGCTCGGGTATCGACTCATGCTGTGGCTGCAAGCTAAAAAGCGTCTTACACCCCCGCACCGCTCGTCGCCCCTATCCAATTAGCCCCGCACAAATGAAAAAAACGGATGGGTTCCCCCATCCGCCCGAAGGCTTGAACCCGCTTAGTATTACTTAAGCAGAGATGCCACGGTTGCCATCGGCTTCGGAATAACCGGAGCGATAGGAGCAGCCGGAGCGGGTGCCGCCATTTTCGGCGCAGCTTTTTTAACAGCAGGCTTCTTAGCGGCGGCCTTCTTAGCGGGCTTTTTTGCTGCGGGCGTTTTCGCAGCAGCCTTTTTAACTGCGGGTTTCTTAACAGCAGGCTTCTTAGCAGCTGCTTTTTTAACAGCAGGCTTCTTAGCTGCTGCTTTTTTAACGGCAGGCTTCTTAGCTGCTGCTTTTTTAACGGCAGGCTTCTTAGCCGCTGCTTTCTTAACGGCAGGCTTTTTAGCAGCCGCTTTTTTAGCAGCAGGCTTCTTGGCAGCCGCTTTTTTTACAGCGGGTTTCTTTTTAGCGACGGGCTTTTTAGCAGCCGCTTTTTTAGCGACGGGCTTTTTAGCAGCCGCTTTTTTAGCGACGGGCTTCTTAGCAGCTGGTTTTTTAGCTGCCGCTTTTTTAGCAGCCGGTTTTTTCTTGGCTACTGGTTTTGCTGTTGCCATGGTCAAACTCCTTTTCAGTTAGTGACGTGAAGCAATTAATGCGCACAACCACAAGGTCTGCACTCCCGCAGTGGCACTCTATAACTGCTGTTGACCCGCAATTGACTCACGCGCAACGTAATTAAAAAATCGTGACTCAATTGAGAGCAATGCCACCTGGTGACGCGAAATGTATTGCACACCGTATTTACGCACAAGTGCTTTTGTGCGATCCCTTGCACATTTTTGTTATCGGACAAGGACTTAAAATCTTTAGTGTTGACACGAAACCAATTGTCAGAGAGGGGTATCGTCTCGAAAGCCGCATCCAGCGCGGGATTCGAGAGATAGTTTTGACTCGATACTGATTGAGTTTGAAAAAATAAATTGGTCGCGAGCAGGCGACTTTTTTTTCACGACGCGGGGGGTAAAACGCCTTCTAACGCGAAGAGCTGGTCGATTTCTTCACGGCGGCGCACTAAAAAAAGCTGCTCGCCGTCCACCATCACCTCGGCTGCGCGCGGTCGGGTGTTGTAGTTGGAGCTCATACTCATGCCGTATGCGCCAGCTGACATCACGGCCAGCAGATCATCTGCCGCTAGCACTAAATAGCGGTTTTTCCCGATAAAATCGCCACTTTCGCACACTGGGCCGACCACGTCATAAGCGCGCTGCGTACCCGAATGGGGCGCGACCGGCAGGATGTCGTGGTAAGCGTCGTACAGCGCGGGGCGCATCAGGTCGTTCATCGCGGCATCGACGATGGCGAAGCTTTTGTCGGCGCCCGGTTTGAGATACTCGACTCGGGTCAACAGCAATGCAGCGTTGCCGACCAAGGCGCGCCCGGGTTCGAGTAGCAGTTTTAAATTGCGCCCGGCCAAGCGTGATTGGATTGCTTGGGCGTAATGATCGAACTCGATCAGCGTTTCGTCGCGGTAGCGGATGCCGACACCGCCGCCCAAATCCAAGTGCTTGAGTGTGACGCCCTCTGACGCCAAGCGATCTACCAAGGCGAGCACTTTATCCAGGGCGTCGATGAAGGGTTCCACTTCGGTGATCTGTGAGCCGATATGGCAGTCGATGCCAGTCACTTGGATATGGGGCAGGGTCGCGGCGTGACGGTATAGCGCAAAGGCTGCACCGTACTCAACCCCAAACTTACTCTCTTTGAGGCCGGTGGAAATGTAGGGGTGTGTCTTGGGATCGACGTTGGGATTCACGCGCAGCGAAACTGGCGCGCGTTTTCCCAGCTCACCCGCGATACGGTTCAGTCGTGCCAGCTCGGCTTCCGATTCGACGTTGAAGCAGAGGATGCCTGCCTCCAGTGCTTTACGCATATCGGCGGTGGATTTTCCCACGCCAGAAAACACGACTTTGTTCGCCGCACCACCCGCTGCTAGCACACGCCGCAACTCGCCACCGGAGACGATATCGAATCCAGCACCTAAGCGCGCGAACAGATTGAGAATGGCTAGGTTGGAATTCGCCTTGGCCGCGTAGCAGACTAAGTGCGGCTGGCTGGCGAAGGCGGCGTCGAAGCGTTGAAAGGCTTCTGTCAGCGCGCTGCGCGAATAGACATAGGTCGGCGTACCGATGGCTTGGGCTATATCGCTTAAGGGGACATCCTCGACATGGAGGTGTCCCGCACGGTAATCAAAAGGGGTCACTTCTGTATTTCCTGAACGGGGGCGGTAGGCGTGGTCGGGGCGGCGGTTTGCGTGGCGGGTGCGGGGAGCACCAGCGGGCCTTTGAAACCGCAAGCTTGCAGGCTAAGGCCTAAGGCCAATATGATGAGAGGAGTGCGCATCGGGTTCACGACAATCAATAGGAACCCATATCTTAATTCCATTCGAAAATTTTTGGGAAAATTCATGACCGAAACCGAGTTCAATCAGCAAGTCGAAACTACTTTTAGCAAGATCGAGGCCGCGCTCGACGTGGCTGACACCGACATAGATTACGAAACCGCAGGTGGCATCCTCAGCCTCGAATTCGAAGATGGCAGCAAAATCATCGTCAACCGCCAAGGCTTCTCCCAAGAAATTTGGGTCGCTGCGAAATCGGGCGGCTATCACTACCGCTGGGACGGTGCGGTTTGGCGCAATACGCGCGACGGTTCGGAGCTGTTCGAATCGCTGTCCAGCTACGCCAGCCAACAGGCGGGCGTGGCAATCAAGCTGGGTTAAAGCGCATCCAGGCCGTCGTCCGATGCCTCAAATATGGTATCGTGACGAAACCTATTTTATTTAAGCCCTTGCCTAGCGCGGATTTCAGAGGATTTTGTGCGTAAAAATGCGTTTACCCTGCTGGAGTTAACCGAACGTTTAGGCAATCTGATCCGCGCCGAGATGCGGCGCGTGGGCAGCACCTATCGTCTGCACCCGGTGCATTTGCAAGCCTTGAGCTATCTAAAGCAAGCCAACCGCTACAGTAATACGCCACAGGCGCTGACCGAGTATCTGGGCCTGACCAAGGGTACGGTGTCGCAAAGTCTCTTGCTCCTGTACCGAAAAGGCTTGGTGGCGCGCTATGTGGATGAAGCGGATAAGCGCGTGGTGCGGCTCAAGCTATCTGCCGCTGGCAAGCGCTTGATGAAAGACGCTCAGCTCGCCCCCGTGTGGCAAACCGCCGCCGCGAATGTGAGCCCAGCGCGGGTAAAAACCACGGTGCTGGTACTGCTGGAAACGCTGCGTAATTTGCAAGGCATGCAAAACGAACGCAGCTTTGGCGTGTGCAATACCTGCGTCCATTTGCAACGCGAAAGCGCCCGCATCTACAACTGCGGCTTGTCCGGCGACCGCTTGGCCGTGCCGGAAACGCGGCAAATCTGCCGCTTGCATACGCCGCAGTAACGATCTCAAGCTTTAAGCCAGCAGGGCGGAACTCTCCGCCGCCGCCATTGGTTTGCCGAAGAGAAAACCCTGTGCGTAAGCGCAGCCTAGTTCACTCAAGAACTGCTCTTGCGCTGGGGTCTCCACGCCCTCGCCCACGGTACGCATGCCGAGGCTATGGCCCAGGGCCACAATGCCTTGCGTGACCTTGGCGCTATGAATATTGCCTGGCACGTCGAGCACAAAGGCGCGATCCACCTTCAGCGTATTCACCGGCAAGCGCGTCAGGTAGCTGAGTGAGGAATAACCGGTGCCAAAATCGTCGATGGCGATATTCACGCCCCAAGCAGAAAGCTCGCGTAGCAAGATCACACTTTCGTCGATCTGCTTCATCAGCACACCCTCAGTCAATTCCAAAAACAGGCGGTCCGCACTAATCTGGCTAATATGTAGCGCCGATTTGATCGTGGCCATGAGATCGTCTTGCTGAAATTGCACCGGCGACACGTTGACCGCCATGGTGATTGGTTTACCGCTGGCTTTTTCCCAAGCCACTTGTTGCTGGCAGGCGGTTTCTAGCACCCAGATGCCGACAGGCAAGATCAGCCCGGTCTCCTCCAGCAAAGGGATAAATTCGGTAGGCATGACCATGCCCCGCTCCGGATGACGCCAGCGCAACAGCGCCTCAAAACCGGTGAGCTGCTTGGTGGCTAAATCTACGATGGGCTGGTAATGCAGGATAAATTCGTTTTGTTCAAGCGCGTGGCGCAGCGCCGTTTCCATGTTGAGGCGATCCAATGCGCGCGCATTCATGTCTGAAGTAAAAAACTGGTAGTGGGTTTTACCTTCGGCTTTGCTGCGGTTCATGGCCGCCTCTGCTTCGCGCACCAGCTCCTCGCGCAGGATCGCATCTTGCGGCGCGAGGCTGATGCCGATGATGGCGGTGGTGAATAGCTCGCGTCCTTCCAGTTGCATGGGCGCTGCGACCGCATCGAGGATGCGCCGCGTGACCAAGGAGACATCGTCGATGGAGGCCACATTGTCGAGCAAGAGAATGAATTCGTTGCCGCCGAAGCGTGCAGCGGTGTCACCTGGGCGCAGACAGGTTAGCAAGCGTTGGGCGATTTCTTTGAGGCAGGCATCGCCTACGCTATGCCCCAGGGTTTCATTAATCACTTTCAAACGGTCGATGTTGAGGAACAACACGCCTACGGTGCGCCCGGCTTTCAGGGTGTGCAGCAAGGCCTGATCTAAGCGGTCGTAAAACAGCGAGCGGTTTGGCAATTCGGTCTGTACATCGTGCGTGGCTAGATAATTGAGCCGTTCTTCGGTCTGCAAGCGGCGGGTGATATCGCTGCCGACCGAGAGAAAATGAATGATCGCGCCGCTAGCATTACGCAGAGGCGTGATGGTTTTTTCTTCGTAATAAATCGTGCCGTCTTTCTTGCGGTTGATGAACACATCGCTGAACGGCTCCCCTGCCAGGATGGTTTCCCACATGTGCGTGTAAAAGGTTGCATCGTGGTAGCTCGAACGCAATAGCGCGGGGGTTTTGTTTAGTAGCTCCGCGCGGCTATAGCCGGTCATTTGTTCAAATGATTTATTGATGTAATCAATTTCGCCTTCGGGGTTGGTAATCATCACGGCGTCGGCGGTTTGCTCGGCGGCGGTGGACAATTTAAACAGCTCTGATTGCAAGCGATTGCGCTCGGTCGTGTCCAAAATCAGGACGGCGTACCCCATACGCTCGCCCTCGGGGGTCAGGATGCGGCTAGCACCGATGGCGACATCGACTGTGTGGCCGTTGAGCGTGTGTAAGCTGAGGCCGTCGCGGCGGACCAAGGGCTCTTTTTCCAGGGTGTAAAACAGTTCCGGAGTTACCGGCTGGCCTGTGCGTAAATCTTTTAAACACAGCACTTCAGTAATATCGCGCCCGATCAAGGCGCTGCGTGGCTGCCCCAACATCTGGGCGGCGGCTTCATTCACCATCAGGATGTGGCCTTGCCTATCGGTTCCCAGCACCGCCTCGCAGAAGCTGAACAGCGTGGCGTAAAGCTGGTTGCGCTCGGCGATCTTGCGTTCCGCTTCAGCTTTGAATAAAGCGATAGATAAATTCGCGTGCAACTCACGCTCAGAATAAGGCTTGATGATATAGCCGTAAGGCTCAGTCACCATGGCGCGATTCAACAAAGCGTCATAAGCATAGGCCGTGAGATACACGACGGGTATGTCCATATCGCGCAAGCGCGCCGCGACTTGAATCCCATCCATCTCGCCGGGCAGCACAATATCGACCAGTGCTACATCCGGGTGCAGCGATTGGGCGAGCGTGAGTGCATCGCTGCCATTGCCGGTTACGCCCGCAACGGTATAGCCTAGTTGCATTAATTTGAGCCGTAGCTCCTCGGCTAAATCGGCGTCATCTTCTAAAATAAGTACGCGCTGTATCGGTGTCATGTCATTGTCCTGTGCAATGGGGGGAATATACCCCACACCACCAGATAAAAGATTAGTTATGTTCAGCTATCAAAATTTGGTTGCGGCCCGCATCTTTGGCTCGGTACAAGGCTTTATCAGCCCGGTTTTGCAGCGTGAAAGCGTCTCCAAACGGCGGTGCGCTAGCCAGCCCGCAACTGAACGTGGCGGAAAAGACCTTGCCGCCGACCGTAAACCGGATGGCGGAAAAAGCCTCGCGTAATTCATTTAATGTCTTCGCCGCCGTCGGGGCATCGGTATCGGGCAGCACCACGACGAATTCCTCGCCGCCGTAGCGGCCAATCAAATCGGTTAGGCGCAGGCGTTGGCGCAAGAGGCGCGACAAGCTACGCAGCACACGGTCGCCCATGGCATGCCCATAGCGGTCATTGACTAACTTGAAGTGATCTAAATCGATCATGGCGTAGGTAAGTGTGCGCCCATGACGTCGGTGCAAACTGAGTTCGCGCACGAGTTGCTCCTCAATCGCGGTGTGGTTGAGTAAGCCGGTGAGACTGTCACGGATCATGACCGAAGTAATTGCGCGCGCGCGGCGCGCGCGCGCCTCGACGGTCGCTAATAAGAGATTGGGTTCGATCGGCTTGAGTAAAAAATCATCGCCGCCCGCGCGCATCGCTTCCAGATGCTTGGCAATATCGGTTTCTACCGAGAGAAAAATGATGGGTGTGCCAACGTAGGCGGTTTCCTGGCGGATCACCGCCGCTAATTCAATGCCGGTGCAGTCCGGCAGGTACAAATCCATCAGTACCAGCTCGGGTTGAAAATCGCCCATCACATTCAGAATGTTGGCAGGGTTGGTCAACACCCGCGTCTCCATGCCCACGCGCTGCAACAATAAGGCGTTGTGATACGCCAGACTCTCGTCATCATCCACCAGCAAGATGCGGAAAGGCGCGACGTCGCGTGGCGTGGTCAGCCGGTCGATGGCTTCAAGCACAATGGTGAGATCAATGGGTTTGATAAAGTACGCTGCCGCCCCGGCGCGCACGGATTCGAGCCGCGCCTGAATATCATCGCGCTGCGAGGCGAATATGACTGGCGGTAGCGACCCTAGCGCAGCGCGCAGGTGGGCGATCTGTTGAATACCTGCTAAATCGCCTTCTGGGAACATGACATCCATGATGATGAGTAGCGGCGACTCGGAGCGGATGGCCTGCTCTAAGCCATCGAAGCTGTGAAACTCGCGCACCGTGTAGCCATGCAACTCATATTGCAAAAGCTGGGCGCGCGCTAGATCGGTGTCGTCGTCCACCACGAAGAGCAAACGCTGTTTGGGCGGGGCGACCGTGTGCCGAATCGGCGTGGGTGAGGAAAGACTGCCCGGTGCGGCAGTGCGGGACGCATGCTCTAATTCAGAAACGTGTAATTCCCAATCTGGCCAATCATCGGCGGCGGCGGGTTGGCCGGACTCGATGCATGTTTTAAAGCATTGCTCCAGCTTGCGCGCGGTTGCGCTGACATCCATATAACCAAAGGTAGCGCCGGAGCCGGTCAGGCTGTGCGCTTGGCGATGCAAGGTGCGTAAATTTTCTGCATCCCAAGATTGTTGCAAGGCGCTTAAACCGGAACGAATTTGCGCGATTTTGACCGGCAAATCCTCAGCATAACGCGCGCGCAGCGCGGCCAGTTGATCGAGAATTTTGTCTTGAGTCTCAGGCATGAACGGCCTCCCAAATAGTGCGTATCTGGCCGGCCAACGTCATCGGGTCGAAAGGCTTAGCGATGACATCCAGTGCGCCGAGTGAGCGGTAATAAGCAATCTCGTTGGGTTGAACTTTTGCGGTCATGAAGATGGCGGGGACCTCTTTGAGCGCAGCTTGTTCGCGCAGTGCGGCCAGCGTGGTCGGGCCGTCCATGCCCGGCATCATGACATCCAGCAATATTAAATCTGGCGCAAACGCCGCACCCTCTTTGATGGCCTGCTGGCCGTGGCTGCATGTTTTGAGCGTGAAGCCGCCTATGGCCTCCAGCGCTAACTGCACCACGGTGCGAATGTCTTCTTCATCTTCGACGTACAAAATTTTGTTAAGCGTCTGGGGCATGATGCGCCTACCTCAAGAAAAAATTATGGGGTTAATTGTGGGTTGCGCGCTGCGATTTTGCTGCGAATAACTTGGGCTAGGCTATCAATATCGGTACGCGATTTCACGAACGCCCCCGCGACACGCTGAGAATCACGCGGATTTAATTCTTGCGCCGAAAAAACCAAGATCGGTACAGGTGGTTTAATCAGCCCCAGGCGCGGCAGCAAATCCAAGCCGGACCCATCGGGCAAGCCGATATCGAGGATCACCAGCGCATAGTCGTTTGCATCCAAACAGGCATTTGCCTGCTGCAAGGTGGAGGCCACTTCCACCTCAGCCACACCTTCGAGCATGGCGCTCAAAATCTGTGCGATGTCTGCATCGTCTTCTACATGCAATACACGGCGTGTGCCGCCCGAGACTTTTACCGCTTCGGCAACCGCATGTAGCAGGCGCTCCTCGTCTATGGGTTTGCCTAGCCAATCCACCACCGATATGTCAGCACCGTTGAGTTCCTTGCGGCCTTGTTCCACTACAGCCGAGACCACGACAATCGGTAGCGAAAAAGACTCGGGGCGCTCACGCAATTCGCGCACGAAAGTCATGCCGCTTTCGCCCGGCAGCAGTAAATCAAGCGTAATCGCTGCGTAGTGTCGCGTCCCCAGGAATGCGCGTGCCTGGGCTAGGCTATGCGCTACATCCACGGCATAGCCCGCCTGCTCTAAAATCAGGCGCAAGAGTTTGGCAATATCGGGATCGTCTTCCACCACCAGTACGCACAAATCACCGGGTTGATGTTCTGCCATCTCCGGCGCTAGACAAGCAGGCAAGCACACCCAAAAGGTACTGCCTTGACCGGCGACGGTGTCGAAGCCGATTTGGCCACCATGATGTTCGACGATGGCCTTGGTGATGCTGAGCCCTAGGCCCGAGCCACCCTTGCTGCGCGTGTCGGAGGAATCGGCTTGGCTGAATTTTTGGAAAATGTGCGGTTGGAATTCAGGCGGAATACCCGGCCCCTCATCGCGCACCCGCAGCATCACGGCGCCCGCAGTCTGGCTTAGGGAGACATGCACCGTGCCACCGGGGGCGGTGAATTTGGCCGCGTTGGATAGCAGATTAGTCAGCACTTGAATCAGGCGGTCACGCTCGCCCATGATCTTGGCCTGCGGCAATTCGCCTTCGATCATAATCTTGGCCTGGTGCTGCGCGGCATAGGCCTGGTTGGCGGCAATCGCCTCTTCAACCAAGGGCTGTAGATCGAGCGGCAGCATTTCGAATTGCATTTTGCCGGATTCGATTTTTTCCATATCCAGCATGTCGTTTATCAGCCGCACCAGCCGGTCGCAGTTATTGTTGGCAATATGGATTAAATCTTTTGCCTTGTCTGGTAGCGCACCGGTGGCCCCGCCCGCCACCAAACCCAGCGCGCCACGAATCGAGGTCAATGGGGTGCGTAGTTCGTGGCTCACGGTGGAAATGAATTCGCGTTTCATTTTGTCCATGCGCTTGCGCTCAGTGATATCCGCGCCGATACCCAAATAGCCGTACAGCTTGCCACTCGCGTCAAACAATGCCGTCACCGACAGTAACACCGGCAAAGTCTTGCCGTTCTTGCACATGTAAGTCCATTCGTTTTCGTCTGCGTGGCCTGCACGTGTCTTGGCCACAAAGACTTCAAACCCAGGCTCGATGGGCCGTCCCAATTCAAGGGTCAAGACCAGCGCGCGCGCTACGACTTCGTCCGGCGCGTGGATGATCGCAGGCGTATGCTTGCCGACCATTTCTGCTTCGGTATAGCCCAGCATGCGTTGCGCGCCCTGGCTAAAGACGCTAATCAGGCCTTCTGTGTCGGTCGCGATGACGGAAAAATTTGCGCTGTCGAGAATGGCCTGGTGCATGGCCGTTACTGCGTTCAATTTTGCTTCGGATTGTTTGCGGGTGGTGATGTCGCGCACGATGGCGACGAAACGCCCCACGCCTTGATCGCGCACCAGTTGTAGATAAACTTCTACCGGAAAATCAAAACCATCTTTGCGCCGGTGTACGGTTTCAAATTGCAAAGCCTCTTGTGCGCCGGACAGTAGCGGCGCGATTAACTGACGAAAAGCAGGCTCAGGATAGTGCGGTTTTACGTCGTAAGGATGCAGCAACAGCAGCTCCTCCGGCGTGTAGCCCATGCTTTGAATCGCGCCCTGGTTTAGATATACGAATTGCAGCGTGTCGGCGTCGAACAGGTAAATCATGTCGCGTGCCTTGTCGAGCATCTGCTTGAAGCGTTGCGCTTCGCGGGCTGATTCTATGATGCTCGTGCGCGCTAGTTCGGCTTCGATGCAGTCGGCCAAATCGCGCAAGACCGCGAGCTCGGTCGGGGAAAATGTTCGGGCTTGGCTGTCGATGATGCAGAGCGTCCCCACGCGCTCGCCACCAGGGGCGTGAAGGGGCGCGCCTGCGTAGAAACGCACATGGGGTGGGCCGGTGACCAAGGGATTATCGGCAAAGCGCGGATCGTTGAACGCATCCGGAATGTAGAAAATGTCTTCGCTCAGAATGGCGTGACCGCAAAACGATACGTCGCGCGGCGTTTCGGTCGCGTCTAAACCTTGGCTCGATTTAAACCATTGACGCTCATTGTCGATCAGGCTCACCAAGGTAATGGGCACGGCAAAGTGCCGCTGGGCGATGCGCGTTATCCGGTCAAAGCGCGCTTCGGGCGGCGTATCCAAAATCGCCAAGCCACATAAGGCGGCGATGCGGGGCGTTTCGTTGGCGGGCGTGTCGGGCGATTTCATTTAATATTTTCTAAAATAATAAATTATTCGAGCACGCATGCCGTCGCTAGTCGATCAGTCGGCGGTCAAGCCCATTTGGGTAAAAGTAGCTCATTTGGAAAGGTAGCGGCCAGGATCAGAGAATCTTGAAGAAGCGCAAAAAGGGATTCGCTAAATCGGGGGTGCGGATCATCTTGCGGTAATCCCCAGCATTGAACTTTATTTGTTGGTTTTGTACCGCAATTCCCAGGGTCGAGAGTGTTAGCGGTTTGCTTTGCCACGTCACCCACTGCTCGGGCAGGGCGCGCAGGTCCCAATCAATCGCGGGTGTTTGCGCGACTTTATCGACCAGCCCGGCGCGCGCCACGACGCCGTTATCTA
>JAYVBU010000167.1:0-3147 GCA_043750335.1 Betaproteobacteria bacterium
GATGACGCCGCGCTCTCGATTCACTTACCGGTTGATGCGCGCGGTGTTGCGCTCGGCATACTGGCAACGGTTGCTTTAGTATTCGCACTGGATTGGGCGCAACCGTTTTTGATTACTTTATTGCTCGGAATTCTTTTTGCCTACACCTTGAATCCGCTCATCGTGTGGCTGGAAAAAATTAAAATACCGCGCATCATTGGGGCCAGTATGGTCATGGTGGCCGTGGTTTGTGCGCTGGTGCTGGGTGCTTATGCGCTGAGCGGTCAGGTGCAAGGCATCTTCGCGCAGCTGCCTGAAGCGGCCAGTAAGTTGTCAACAGGATTTGGCAAATTACGGAGTGGCTCGCTGAGTAATATGCAGGATGTGCAAACCGCTGTGAGCACCCTCGAAAAAGCGACCAACCAAGCCGACCTATCGGCGTTTTCTAAACCGCGCGCCACGCACGTCGTGATCGACCCCCCCAGTTTCAAACTGAGCAATTTCCTGTGGATCGGTTCCAGAGGCTTGTTCGCTGTTATCGGCCAAGGAATGATGGTGTTTTTTTTAGTGTATTTTTTCTTGCTCGGCGGGGATATGTTCAAGCGCAAATTGGTGCGGCTCGCGGGGCCAACGTTATCTAAAAGAAAGATCACCGTGCATATCCTGGATGACATCAACAATTCCATCCAGCAATACATGTTCATGCTGTTGGTGACGAATGTATTGGTAGGCTTATTGACCTGGGTCGCGCTGCATTGGATCGGCTTGGAAAACGCCGGTGCTTGGGCGCTCGCTGCTGGTTTAGTGCATATCATTCCCTATGCGGGCCCCGCCCTCACCGCCGCCATCCTCGGCATGGCGGCTTTCATGCAATTTGATTCGTTTTCCATGGGGCTGGTGGCTGCGGGTGCGTCTGTTGCGATTGCCACCTTTGTTGGAACCATCATCACAACGTGGATGACGGGTAAATTCGCCAAAATGAATACGGCAGCCGTCTTTGTCTCGCTCCTATTCTGGGCCTGGTTGTGGGGCGTGTGGGGCATGCTCTTGGGTATTCCAATTATCGTCATCGTAAAAGTCGTGTCGCAGCATGTGGAGCAATTACACCCCGTGGCGGAGCTACTGGGGGAGTGAGGCTGTGTGGGTGTTCGCGATTTCTGAAGACTACTTGTCGGTGCTGATGTGGAAAATCTAGGATTGCTGGCTAAAGAAGCCTCGGTGTTATCGGGCGCGCAATGGTTTTTGCTCGTGGGTGGGCTATTGCTCGTTATGGGCCTCACCTCGGCTGCGCTCAAGCGCCTTCCCATCACCGCTGCCATCATTTACTTGGCGGTAGGCATGTTGGTTGGGCCTACCGTGCTCAATGTGTTTCACTTCAATCCGCTGAAACAATCCGCACTATTGCAAGTGCTCACCGAAGTGGCCGTACTGATTTCCCTATTTTCTGCGGGCGTCAAAATGCCCGTACCGGTCAGTTTTGTCCGGTGGCGCACCCCGATGCTGTTGGCGACGGTGTCCATCGCTATCACGGTCGGCCTAGTCGCTGCGTTTGCCTATTATGTTTTAGGCTTACCACTGGGTGCCGGGGTGCTGCTGGGTGCGATTCTCGCGCCCACTGATCCGGTGCTGGCCACCGATGTGCAAATTCGCCATCCCGATGACCGCGATCAATTGCGCTTTACCTTAACGTGTGAGGCGGGCATGAATGACGGCAGCGCCTTTCCCTTTGTGATGTTGGGCCTAGGCATGTTGGGCCTGCATGAGTTGGGCGAGTATGGGCTGCAATGGGTGTTGATCGACGTGCTCTGGGCAACGCTTGCCGGGATCGTGATCGGCATCACGTCAGGCTTCACCTTGGCGCATCTGAGTTGGAAGCTCCGTGGCGCATCGCCCCGGAGCGAACTGATTTATGACTTCCTCGGCTTGGGGCTGATTGGCGTGGTCTATGGCCTCAGCGTGATCGCTCACGCTTGGGGTTTTTTGGCGGTTTTTTTCGCAGCCGTCGCCTTACGCCAAACCGAACTTAAATTTGCTGTTGCGAATACCCCGCCCACGCCTTTATCCATCGAAAGCGCTCAAGCGCAGGAAACACCTGATAGCACAGCAAGCGAAACACTGCTGACAGTCAGTGAAGGCACATTGGTATTTAAAGAACATCTTGAGCGCCTGTCAGAAGTGCTGTTGATCCTCATGATTGGCGGCATGCTTTTTATAGACTCCTGGAGCTGGCGTGCGGTTTCGCTGGCGCTATTTTTGTTCTTGGTGGCGCGCCCGATTAGCGTACTGATCGGCCTATTGAGCACCCGCGCGGTATGGCGAATGCGCGGCATGGTGGCCTGGTTTGGCGTGCGTGGCATTGGCTCGCTGTACTACCTGATGTATGCCATTCAGCAGGGTTTGCCAGAGCCATTGGCCTTGGAGCTGATTCAATTCACGCTCATCGTGGTAACCCTGTCCATCCTGGTTCACGGCACGAGCGTCAAGCCGATGATGTATCGATTCTGGCGCGACCGAAAAGCCCGGCCTAGCTAATCTACCGCTCGTCGTGGCCTAGCGCGCACCGGGCAGACCAAATTGATTTTTCCTTATGTGCGCTGGCGCACAGCGCCACATAGATGAACGGCGGATATTACGACTTTTAGTCGTTATCAAAACCCACAGGAGAAACAATCATGGAACAAGCATTAGACGAATTCAATCGGACAAAAAGCAAAATCGGCGAGGACTTCAAAGCCATCATTAGCGATGCCGAAGCTTTGCTGCAAGCCACGACGCAAGTATCTGGGGAAGGCTTTGCCGCAGAGCGCGCCAAATTTTCTGAGAAACTACAAAACGTTAAGACTCGTCTAGTAGCGGCAGAGCAACGCGTGGTGGAAAAAGCCAAACAGGCGGCAACCGCAACCGACCATTACGTCCATGAAAATCCTTGGACCGCCGTAGGTGTCGCAGCCGCAGTCGGCATGCTCATTGGATTTTTGGCTGCAAAGCGCTAACCCATAATTGGAGATCGGCTCGTGGAACCTGACACTGATTCAACCCGCGCAGCGCCAGGCGGCGTGTTCGATTCGGCCAAGCATCTGCTGACAAGTGTCATCGCGCACTTGCATAGCCGCTTGGCCTTGCTCTCGACAGAATTCGCCGAAGAAAAACTGCGGCTGACAACGCTGC
>JAYVBU010000168.1:0-3135 GCA_043750335.1 Betaproteobacteria bacterium
GGTTTGAGTGTGCCCTCTACATTTGACACGATATGCATCACATGCGAATAACGTTCGATCAACATATTTTCGGTCACTTGCACCGTGCCGGTTTGCGCCACGCGCCCCACATCGTTGCGCCCCAAATCCATCAGCATGAGATGCTCGGCACGTTCTTTTGGGTCGGCTAGTAAATCTTCTGCTAGGGCGCGATCTTCATCGGCATTCTTGCCGCGTGGGCGCGTACCTGCAATCGGGCGCACCGTCACCTTGCCTTGCTCCAGCCGCACCAGAATTTCAGGCGAAGCGCCCACCACATGAAATGCGCCAAAATCGCAGTAAAACATATAGGGCGATGGATTAAGGCTGCGCAGCGCGCGATACAGCGTCAGTGGATGTGCATCGAAGGGCTGGCTCATGCGTTGCGACAACACCACTTGCATGATATCGCCCGCCAGAATGTAGCGCTTGGCTTGGGCGACTGCGTCTTTGAACGCGGCTTCTCCAAACTCGAAATGCGCGGCTTGCGCGGGTAAGGGCGTCGCCAGGGGCGCTTCCACCGGTGCGCGCAACTGGTTCCGCAATACTTTCAAGCGCTGCTGTGCCGCAGCATAAGCGTTGGCGATAGTGGGGTCAGCATATACGATGAGATAGAGCTTGCCGAACACATTGTCCACAACCGCCAATTCTTCCGACAGCAAGAGCAATATATCCGGCGAGCCAATTACATCTGGCTTGTGCGTCTTGGCGAGTTTTTTCTCGATATAGCGCACCGTATCGTAGCCAAAATAACCGACCAAGCCGCCACCAAAACGCGGCAAGTTGGGCAGACTCGCCGCGCGGTAACGCGCGGAAAAACTTTGCACAAAGGCAAGCGGGTCATCGGTTTCAATCGACTCGACGATGCGATCATCGGTTTCCACCGTCACTTGATAGCCGCGCACGGTGAGCCGGGTTTGCGCCGGCAGGCCGATAAAGGAGTAACGCCCGAAACGCTCGCCGCCCTGCACCGATTCGAGCAAATAGGAATAAGGTTGATTGGCGAGCTTGAGATAGACGGATAGGGGTGTATCGAGATCGGCTGGCATCTCGAGCACCACAGGGATGCGATTGTAGCCAGCGAGCGCTAGCTGATTGAAGGTTTGTTCAGTCATTGGCTGGGTTCCGAAAAATGAAAATCACTCGGGCGAAAATGGCCCGTTCCAGGCAGGTGCGCTAGGAACGCCATCGCAATGCGCGAGTGATCTCCTTTTTCATCCTCAGCCTTTTACGACGGCTTTCGCCGCATCCAACAGGCTGGGCACAATGGCATCCACATCCAACTCGCGCACGTCACGGCCGCGGTTGTAGCCGTAGGGTACGACGAACACCGGGCAAGCTGCGGCGCGCGCGGCTTGCGCATCATTGAGTGAATCGCCAATCAGCAGCAGCTCGGCGGGCTGAATACCGAAGTGTTTACACGCGTGCAATAGCGGCATCGGGTCGGGTTTTTTCTTGGGCAGGGTATCGCCGGAGAGGATTAATTCGAAAAAATCGAACAGCCCCGTGTCCTTCAACAAGGGCACGGTGAATTTTTCTGCCTTGTTAGTAATGCAGGCCATATGAAAACCAGCCTGCTTCAACGCGGTCAATCCCTCCACTACGCCCGGATAAGGCCGACTCTTGCGACTCACGCCCGCAGCATAATGTTTTTCGTACAACGGCAAGGCACGGCTAAACAATTCCGCATCCGGCTCGGCATCCATCTGCCGCGTCAACACACGTTTGACTAAACGCGATACGCCGTTACCGATGTAGGTTTTCACCGTTGCAAGATCGACCGGCGGCAAGCCCAACTCGCCCGCCATTGCGATTGCGGCATCGGCCAAATCTGGCGCGGTGTCGAGCAGTGTGCCGTCGAGGTCGATGACCACGGCTTTGACGGCGAGCGGCAAAGAGAAGTCGGCTTTAGCTTGAATCACAGCAGACATAGTTTGACTTAAACCTTCGCCAATTCCGCGCGCAGCGCGCCGATGATCGTGTCGTAGCGGTGCTTGTCGGTATCCTTCGCTGCGCCGAATACGGCAGAACCGGCCACGAAGGTATCCACGCCAGCTCTCGCCACTTCGAGAATGTTGGCTGGGCCTACGCCACCGTCGATTTCGATGTTCACTTTAAGACCGCGATCATCAATCATTTTGCGCACGGCGCGCGCCTTGTCCAGCACGTAGGGTATAAATTTCTGGCCACCAAAGCCGGGGTTGACCGACATCAACAGCACCATGTCCAATTTATCCAGCGTGTATTCCAGCACGTCCAGCGGCGTAGCCGGGTTAAACACCAAACCGGCCTTACAGCCGCATTCTTTGATAAGGCCAATGGTGCGGTCAATGTGTTCGGACGCTTCTGGATGGAAGGTGATGTAGCTTGCACCCGCCTTGGCAAAGTCAGGAATAATGCGGTCCACTGGCTTTACCATCAGGTGCACGTCGATGGGCGCGGTCACGCCGTGCTTACGCAGCGCTTCACACACCAGCGGGCCGATAGTCAGATTCGGCACATAGTGGTTGTCCATGACATCAAAGTGGACAATGTCGGCGCCAGCGGCGAGAACGTAATCGACTTCCTCACCCAGCTTGGCGAAATTCGCCGAGAGAATGCTCGGCGCAATGCGGTAGTTGCTTCCCATGACGATTCCTTCATCCCAAACAAAGCGTGGCATTTTACCCGCAAACTAGATTTCTTGCCTATGCGCGCGAATTGAGGTGCAATAGCGGGATGGCCGACAGCAAAAAATATGAAATACAAGTGACCACCCAGGTGGAATTCATCCCCGAACAATCGAGCGAGGAGCAAGACCGTTACGTCTTCGCCTACACCATCACCATTTCCAACACCGGGGCGATCCCGGCGCAATTAATCAGCCGCCACTGGATCATCACCGATGCCACCGGCAGCAAGCAGGAAGTGCGCGGCTTGGGCGTGGTGGGCGAACAACCCTTGCTAAAACCCGGCGAGAGCTTCGAATATACCAGTGGCTCAGCCATCGCCACCCCGGTCGGCACCATGCAGGGCTCGTATCAAATGGTGGCGGAAGACGGCGCAAAATTCGACGCGGAGATTCCCGAATTTTCGCTCAGCATGCCACGGGTGCTGCACTGATTTTTCCCCTGTGCC
>JAYVBU010000169.1:0-3130 GCA_043750335.1 Betaproteobacteria bacterium
GCACTCCGGTACCGTGGTCGGCAAGCTCGAAGGCGATCGCGCACCGACCTTGGGTTTTGTGGACTTAATGCGTGAGTCGTTTATTCCTGAAGATCGCGCGCGCGGCGTGTTCTTCGACCAGGATTGGGGCTCCATGCCTGGCGTACTGCCAGTCGCATCCGGTGGTATTCACGTCTGGCACATGCCCGCACTGGTCAACATCTTTGGTGATGACTCGGTATTGCAATTCGGTGGCGGCACCTTGGGTCACCCCTGGGGCAACGCAGCAGGCGCATGCGCCAACCGCGTAGCGCTGGAAGCTTGCGTACAAGCGCGTAACGAAGGCCGTGATATTGAAAAAGAAGGCAAAGAGATTCTGACTTCCGCCGCTAATCACAGCCCAGAACTGAAGATCGCTATGGAAACATGGAAAGAAATCAAGTTCGAGTTCGATACCGTTGACAAGCTGGATATTGCGAACAAATAAAGCGCTGAGCGCAGCGGGCGAGCTTGGGTCAATACTCAACGCGCCCGCATGGGTCTAGTCCTAATTTATTGAAAGGAAATAAACATGTCTGTTCAAGTTTACAAAGGCGGGGCCAAGTATGAGACCTTTTCGTACCTGCCCGTGATGACAGCAGATCAAGTGCGTCGTCAGATCGCTTATTGCATTAGCCAGGGTTGGAACCCATCGGTTGAGCACACCGAAAAAGGCGCGCTCGCTACTCAAAACTACTGGTATATGTGGAAGCTGCCCTTCTTCGGCGAGCAATCGGTTGATTCCGTGCTGGCTGAGTTGGATGCCTGCCACCGCGAATTCCCCGGCCAACTGGTGCGTTTTGTTGCCTATGACAACTACTCGCAAAGCCAGGGTATGAATTTCGTTGTGTATCGCTAAGCAGGCAAATGAATGGCTGGACTTTTCCATTCTGGGCGCTTATGTGCCCGGGGTGGAAGGGTAGCAAGTCCATTCAGTAGCACAGTTTATATTTTATAAGTATGTTTACTTAGCTCGCGGTTGCTGCATGTGCCACGCCAGTAGCCGCGACCTCAGTAAACCTGATGAATTCGAGGTAAGTGATGACGCTAGCCACTGACAGCACCAACAACACCGCCACCCTCTCGGGTCGCGAGTTAGCGCTTAATCGGCGCAAAGCGATGGCTTTGCACGGCAAAACGGCAGTTGCAAAGTCCACTAAGACAAGCAAACCTGCCGCCCAGTACAGCCCACAAGCGCACAGCCCACAAGCACAAAGCCCGGCGACAACGGCAAGACCTGCAGCGACCAGAACCGAAACACCGCTCCCTGCTATTGCCAAAAGCAAAGGCCGTGAAGCCAGCCGTGCGCGGCGCGAAGCCATGAGCACTTCTGGCAAAGCCGCACTCAAACCGACGATTGCACGCCCTTCAGGCCGCGTACGCCCCCAAGCACCGCAAATTACTGCTGCGACAACGTCAGCTAAGTCTTGCGGTTGTGGTTGCAACGGCACCAAAACCAGTTGCGATACCGACTTCAATATCCAGCCAGCCGCAGCGCGGGCCTCGACGGACTATAAAGTTGCTAAACAAATTGGCGCACCCAGCGGTCGTGCCTTAGCACAAGCGCGTCGCGCCGTGTTATCGCAAGACGGGAAATCAGGTTTAAAACGTGTGGCGCAGGCCACCAAGATTGCCGCATCCGGCCAAGACTGGCAGAGCGCAATCGCCAAAGGCGCGACAGGCCGTCAAAAAGCCATGCAGCGGCGCATCGTGCAATCACTCGCCGGCGACACCAAAAAAAGCAGCACGGAAAAGCGACCCGCAGGCCGTGTACGTGCGCGTTTGGAAGTACCTGCCCCAGCTAAAGTAGAAGTCGGCCACACCCTGGCTGGCCGTGGCGTCACTGGCACGATGGTTGAACGCAACAAAAAAGTAACCGGCAATGAGCCCGGCTCTTGCCGCTCGATCACCGGCACCGAATACATTGGCGCAGAACAATTCGATACCGTGTGCGCCACCCCGCGCCCCGCTGCGGCACCGAGCAAGATTGGTGTGAGCCACACCTTGCGTGAGCACAAAGTCACCGGCACAGAAGTTGGCCATTCCGGTCGCGTCACTGGTGACGAGCCAGGTGCTTGCCGCGGCGTCACGGGTACGGAATACCTAGCCGCTGAACGTTTTGACGAACTATGTGATAGCCGCCCAGCACCCAGCCCAGCCAAGATCAGTGCCTTTGATACCGTCAAAGGTAAATCTGTGACCGGCACGTCGGTTAACCGCGCGGGCAATGTCACCGGTAATGAGACCGGCTCAGCGCGCGCCATTACCGGCACGGAGTACGCCACCTTAGGTAATGGCGTACGTGCGCCAGAGAAAGTCGCCGTCACGCACACCAGCCACGGCAAAACCGTGACCGGCACTGCCCTTGGTCACAGCGCCAAGCTCACCGGCGATGACAACGGCGCTTGCCTCGGCATCACCGGCACCGAATATCTCTCGACGGAGCAATTTACCGGCGAGTGCAAAACGACCGCCCCGGAAACACCGCGCAAAGTCAGCGTAATGCCTTCGCGCGCGCAGCAAGCAGTCTCCGGCACGAGCGTGGGACGCGCGGCCAATGTCACTGGCGACGAACCCGGCTCTTGCCGCAGCATTACCGGCTCGCAATATTTTTCATCTGACAGCTTCGGCGCGCTGTGCGATACGGCTTCGCCTAAAAAAGTTGCCAATATGCAAACCCTGGCAGGTCGCACGCTGACCGGCACGGAAGTGGGTCGCAGCACTAAAGTCACTGGTGACGAGCACGGTGGTTGCAAGCAGGTCACCGGCACAGAATATATTGGCGCAGATCAACAAAAAATTGTTTGCGCTTCTAGCACACCCGTTTTGCCCGTAGCCAAAGTGGCGGTCGATCAAACTTGGCGCGGCCAGCCGGTCACCGGAACCTACGTGGGTCGTTCGGCCCAAGTCACTGGTGACGAGTCAGGTGGCTGCTCGCCGATTAGCGGCACACCGTATATTGGGCGCGGCCAGTACAACGGCTTTTGCGAATCGCCCGCACTCAGCGCACAAGAAGCCCGCATTCGCACCAGCGCCTCGATCCCCGCCACTAGCGTGACCGGTGATCGTCCCGGTGCGGGTGGCTCGGTGATGACGGGTGACGAACGCGGCG
>JAYVBU010000170.1:0-3122 GCA_043750335.1 Betaproteobacteria bacterium
GGACTGATATTTTTCAGCTTCATGACCGTGTGGCTACTGGTACGCGCCCTACAAAGCGGCCAGACCAAGCATTTCGTTTGGGCTGGCGTGGCCTTAGGCTTAGCCTGTTTGTCTAAATATTTTGTGGTGCTGTTGGGCACAGCGATTATCGTGTATTGGGCAGCGACGCCAACAGCGCGGGCACAAAGCAAAAAGTTTCTGTGGCTGTTCGCAGCGACCTTGCCTTTCATTGCGATCAATGTGTATTGGAACTACGGCCATTGCTGGGCCAACGTCATGTTCAATGTGTATAACCGGCATGACAATACCGGTCTCGCGCTGGATAAGCCCGTGCTGTATGGACTATTGCATGTGTATTTGCTGTCACCCCTGGCGTTGTGGTGGCTCATCAAGCGCCGCGCGCAATTGAGCAGCGCATTGCGAGATGAGCGTTTTCGTTTACTGGCGTTTGTTGTCGCGATACCCATGTCGGTATTTGCATTACTTTCATTCGTGAAAATAATCGGCCTGCATTGGCTCTTGTCGTTTTATCCCTTTGTGTTTGCCTTGCTGGCCTATTGGCTAAGCCGCGAGGAGTTGGTGCGCTTGCTGCGTTTTATGCGCTATTACGCGGGCGCGCATCTTGCGGTTTTTGCTGTGGTCTTGCTCATGCCACTATCGGCCTGGCAGCACACGCCGTATGCGCGTGGTGCCGTGTTGATGTTAAAAGCACCGGCATTGATCGAGCAGGTGGAGCCCTACCGAGATCGCTACGCGCTGGCGGCGGAGGGATATTCGATGGCGGCGATCTTGAGTTACGCAGCGCATAGCAATGTGCTGGTATTTGGCGAGGGGTCGTCCCACGCGCGGCACGATGACATCGTGACGGATTTCCGTGCATTAGACGGCAAAAATATTTTAGTTCTGCTGAAACAGCCGCCAGTATTTGATCGCTATGGACCGTATTTTAAGTCGATAGAATTCAGCGATTTCATGCAGGATGGGGTGAAGTTTTATCGGGTGCAGGGGCAGGGCTTCGACTATCCCGCTTATCGTGACCAAGTGTTGCGACGGGTCAAACAAAAATATTATTCTGTGCCAAATTATTTGCCGATGGGCGCGTGTTATTTTGGCGAGCGCTATTTTCCGAATGAACCTTGCCGACCTGAATCGAAGCCATGAGTCGAAAAAACAATTTGCCAGCGCGCAGCCTACCCTCCGGGGTACAGAGGCCACAGAGTAAATCTCTGTCCTTCCTGATTGCGCCTCTGTGCCCTCTGTGTTCTCTGTGGCTTGTTTTTAAGATTTTAAAATGAACGCACCACTTGATTTGATCCGCCTGCTGCGCCCGCATCATTGGGTGAAAAGTCTATTTGTTTTCGTCGGCTTATTGTTCGGCCATGCGTGGGGCGACATGAGCATGGTGTGGCGCGTGGTGGCGGCAGCGGGCGGTTTTTCGCTGGTGTCGAGCTGCATCTATATCTTGAACGATATTGCCGACCGCGAGGCGGATCGGCAGCACCCGGTTAAGCGCAATCGGCCTTTGGCCAGCGAGGTCGTGAGCCTCCATGCGGCCATCGTGTTAGCGTTGGTGGCGGGCACGGCGGGCGGCGCACTCGGTTACTACGCGTCGCCTTTGGTCGCGCAATTACTCGCCCTCTACGGTGTCATGAATCTGGCCTACAGCATGGGGCTGAAGCGGGTGGTGATACTGGATGTGTTCATTATCTCAGCTGGTTTCATGTTGCGATTATTGGCGGGGACGAGCGGCGTCGGCATCCTGCCTTCGCAGTGGCTATTGCTGTGCGGGTTAATGCTCACCCTGTTTTTGGGTTTCGCAAAACGTCGCGCCGAATTGGGTAATGTCGAAGCGGACAAGACCGGTCAGCGCAAAGTGCTGAGCGAGTACAGCGCATCGGTGCTGGATTCGATGATTACCGTTACCGCTGCATGTATCGTTATGAGCTACAGTTTGTACACCCTGAGCGAAGAAACGATCACGAAGCATGGCACGTCCCTGTTGATGCTCACAGTGCCTTTCGTGTTGTACGGAATTTTTCGCTATCTGTTTTTGTTGCATCAGCATCGCCAAGGCGAAGACCCGGCGCGGGAGGCCGTGCAGGACCCGCATCTGGTCGTCACGGCCATTTCCTGGCTAGCACTTACCCTCTGGTTGATCGCGGGATAGTCGCCTGCACGCTTTCACAGTACCTCGCTCCAGAAAATATCATTGCGCTGCCCTTGATTCGCTTCGATCCAGGCCGCTAATCTGAATAAGCCAGATAATTTAGAGGGATTGAATTATGGATATCGCAGGTATCGCCACTTCGTTGACCAACAAAACCAGTGCGGATGAAATCAGTACGGCAGTGTTGAAAAAGGCGCTGGACAGCCAAGCGCAATCCGCGAAGTCACTGATTGAAGCACTTCCCACGCCGCCGTCTAGCGCTGGCTTGCCACCCAATGTGGGGCGCAACGTCAATACCACCGCTTAAACCCGCTTTACACAACGTGGTTTTAGTGACAAATCTTCCTTAAAACAGGATAATTTCATCCTCTTTATGCCAGTTTTGGAGAGGGTAACAATGCCTGTTTTGTCTGTATATCATGGTTATTTTTGGGGCCTGGTCGGGCTTTTGTTGAGTCTGCTCGTTGCTGGCTGCGGCCCGAGTGCGCCTAATAAGGCTGTATTTCAAGGCACCGATATAACGGGCGTGGACTGGGGCAAAGACTTCAAATTAACGGATCACACCGGCAAACGCCGTAGCCTCGTCGATTTTCATGGCAAGGCAGTCGCGCTGTTTTTTGGTTATACGCATTGCCCGGACGTGTGCCCGACCACCCTGGGGGAAATGGCGCAAACCCTTAAGCAATTAGGCAAAAATGCCGACAAGGTACAAGTATTGTTTGTGACCCTGGACCCGGCGCGGGATACCCCGGCAGTGTTGGCGCAGTATGTGCCCTCGTTTAACCCCACTTTTTTGGGTTTGACCGGCACCGAGGCAGAAGTTGATACCGTCGCCAAGACCTTCAAGGTGTTTTACCAAAAGCAGCAAAGCGGATCGAAGTTGGGCTATACCTTAGATCACAGCTCAAATACCTTTGTATTCGACCCCCAAGGCCGCCTGCGCTTGTTGTACAGC
>JAYVBU010000171.1:0-6879 GCA_043750335.1 Betaproteobacteria bacterium
CGGGCTCGATCAACACCAAGCGCCCGGTTTTTGGGTCACGAAACACTTCACCTACACGGTCGTAACCTGCGCCGCCTTGTATCGTGCCTTGTGCCGGACGCTCGATTTCTTGGCCTTTTTCTACCGGCGTCGGCGTCTTGAGTGCGACTTGGCTGCTGGCGGCCAGCGCTGCAAGCAAGCCGCAGGCGAATACCAACATCACGTCCACCAGATTGACTAAGCTGGCACGCGGGTCTTCGTCGTGGTCATCGAAGCGCGCATCGAGTTTGGAATATAGCCGTAGCCGTTTGTGCGCGCTCATTCCATTTTCTCCAATACTTCTTCATACCAGCGACGGCGCAATTTGCCGATGACTAGGCCCACAATTCCCGCGAGCAAACCCAATACGGTTGCGTCAAATGCTACGGTCACGGCGGAGGCAAGCTTGCTCGGATCTCCTTGGCCGAGTGCGGCAAGCCCTGGCCCCAGCGGGATAATCGTCGCCATCAATCCCAACATGGGCGGGATGCGCGCCAGCAAATCGGCGCGCTCTAAGCGCCGCCGAGCGATGGCCTGCACGCGCGCGACATTGCCGCTTGCTGATAAACGTTTGAGTCCCCATAGGCGTTCACCCAAAGTTAAACCAGCCTCAATCACCGCCACCGCGCACGCAAAAATCAGCAATGCCAAAGCGGGTGCGAGCAGCCAGGTCACGGCATGGTGCAACCAAGCATAGGAAACAAAATCAGTCATGAATTTCTCCGTCAAAAATAAAATATATCTTATTAGCTCTCAAGCTCAGCCAGACTGCCACAAACCGTTCCTTCCCCCTCAGGGGCTGCGGAAGGGTCGCTGCCTGCGCCAAGACCGCCCGCAGGGCGAGCGTCTGGCGGCGTCCCCTTTACGGGGGGAAGCAGCGGGGTACCCACCGGCGTACTCCTTGCGGGTGGAAGGCTAGGATGGGGGTGGGTAAGTTAAGTGACAAATCCCATCCCCACCCTAACCCTCCCCTTGAAGGGGAGGGAACTTTACCTCAGCGCATTTAACTCTCGCCGACCGAGCAACACGCCGATGAAAAATAAAGGCAATAAAAAGAGTAACCACCCGAGCGAAGGTGAGGGGGATGCTAACACCGGCCTCAATTCAAAATAACGTGGCGTGGGCGGCGCGGGTGCAGTCGGCGCAGTGAGTACAGTCGGCGCGAGGCCTGCTGCGGGCGTACTGGGCGCGCTGGGCGCATAGCTCGCGCGAACCGTTTGTCCATTAGCGCGGGCGAGGGTCGCACCGAGGGCTTGTGCGTCGGCGGCGTTTAATTGTGGTTGCAACCATTGCCACATCGGATGTTTGGGCGAGGTGTGGCCGGAGCCGGGTAGGCCGTTTTTGGCCACCAGTTGCGCTAACTCGCCACCGAGGCGCTGAATCGTCGCGGCATCGGTTTTCCAAAAACCTTTTTCTGCTGCCACCATAAAAATCGCCAGCATGTGCGCTTTGACATGGGCGTTAGGGCCATCCTCTAAATAACGCGGCAGACCGAGTTTATGTTTGTCTTCAAAATATACTTGCTTCACTTCATCCCATGCCCAGTTGTTGATGAGATCAGGGCGCGTGACTTGCCAGCCCCACAAGTTTTCCAAAAACTCTTGGCCCATGGTGCGCGCACCGGCATAGCCGTGAGTCATCAGCGGCTTGATCCACGCAGGGTTGAGATAGCGTCCGCGTAGCTCGCCCAAGAGTGCGGTGGCCAGTGGCTCGACGCGCACATTGCCGGGATCGGCGTGTTGCAACACCAGCGCCTCCGGCACGCGACCGGCGACATTTTCCACGGCGAGTGAGAGCCCGCCCAAATAATCAAAGGCATCGTTATTATCGAGCAGGCCGTACAGATTACTGGCGCGGCCATGATAAGCACGCGTCACCCGCGTTAACGCATTGCGAAATGCCGCATGTGCGGCTTCGCCCTCACTATCAAGACCATAGGCATGGCCCATGCGCGTGAGATAGACGCGGCCAATTTCCGCGCGCTCGCGCCACGCGCCGGAGCGTTCGGTGAGTCGATTTACGCCTGCGCCATACGCGCCCGGTGCATCGCCAAAAATACGTAGGGCGGCGGCGCGGCCAGCATCGCTTACTGTTTGACCTTGCGCGCGCAACATCTCAACGCGCCGCAGCCATTCTGCCGCGACTTGATTGTCACTGACGGCTTGCGCGCCCCAGCTCGCGTTTCCCAATGATGCCAACGCGGCGGTTAAGGCTTCGCGCAGCTCAGGCTGCGCCGTCACCAGCGTCTGGGCAGATGCCGCAAGGCTTAAGCGCCCGGCGCGATCAATCAAACGCAATAAATTTGGATAGAGATCGCGAAACAATCCAGAGGTCGTAACCAGCACATCGCGCCGCGCAGCTTGCGCGATGATCTGTACATCGGTGACGATGCCGCGCGCGTTCCACACCGGGGTAGCGCCCATCAGACTCAGTGTAAACGCGACCATCACGCCTTCGTCGCGCACCGCATCCGAGGCCCACAGAATCACGGCTTCGCTACCCGCTACTTTCTCATTGAGCGTTTTTTCGGCCAAGGTCTGACCCAAACGAAAACCCAGGCGTGTCGGCAAAATATCGCCATCCACCGAATGAAAATTTCGGCCCGTGGGCAGCGCGTCGTGTGAGCGCAGGGGGTCGTTGCCTTTGCCCGGCGGCACATAAGCGCCGGCCAAGCCCGCTAACAAACCTTGCATCTCCAGGCGCGGCGAATCGATGAGCTTTTTCTCTACCGCTGCGCTGACGGATGCGCCGCGTCGCATTGAGCCCAACATCAAATCCAATGATTCACGCGACCAATCGCGACCAAAGATATGCAGGCCATAAGGCATGAATTTTTCTTGCAGCTTGGTCAGATAGTGGCCGACTTCATGCGCTAGCAAATCATCATCCGCCGCCTCGAAACCGATGCCGCGTACTTTCAACACATCGGCCATCGAAGCTTCTAATTCGGCACGTAAATTCAGCGCAATCACTTGCTCACGCAGGGTGCGCGCGGCCTCGGCGCGTAGATTTTCTGAGTTGGATGCCTCAAAGCTTTCCACCACTTGGCGCAAGACCAATAGCTGGTCATACAGTGGTGTAGCGGCCAGCGGTGGCGTGAGGTGATCGACAATCACCGCCAAGCCGCGACGCTTGGCCTGCGTGCCCTCGCCCACGCCATCGACGATATAGGGGTAAATCCCCGGCACGTCGGATGCAATCAAACTCGGGTAATCATCGCTGGTCAATCCCACCGCCTTGCCCGGTAAAAATTCATAAGTGGAGTGGCGGCCCAAATGCACCACCGCGTCGGCGCGAAACTGATCGCGCAGCCAATGATAAAAAGCCAAGTATTGATGCGGCGGGGGCACGCTGGTGTTGGCGTGTAGTAGCTCTTCTTCCACCTCCCACCCGCGCGGCGGCTGCGGCCCGATAAATATATTGCCGAAGCGCAAACCCGGCACCAGGAGCCGCTCTCCCTCGACCATGATTTTTCCCGGCGGCGCGCCCCAACCGCGCAGGCCCTCGATAGCCAAGGCATTCACGCGCTGCTGCAGTGGGGTTAAGCGCTTGCAACTATGGTGCGGTTTCTCCGCAAGGCACCCGGCGTAGCCTTGCTCCAATTGACGCAACCCGCTGATCGCATCGGCGCGGCGCGGATGGTTCGCGCCCTCGGCCAAGTGATGCAATTCTTTCAACGCGACCTCGACGCGCTTGCGGCCCAAGGCGCGCTCATTCGCGGCCTCTGCTTCCAACACCTCGGCATGCAAACGGCCCAAGGGGCCATCGCGCATTTCGCCACGCACGCGTGCTGGCAATTGTGCAAACCAGCGCGCGTAATCGCGATCAGACACACCTTCGACACCCAGCGCCAACTCACGCAGCGCTGCGCGATCTTCCGGTAGATTGACGCCTTGCGCCATCATCCGATCAAGCAAGGCGCGCGGCGAGTCGGGTAAGGTGCCCACGCTGTAACCCGCTTTTTTCAAGCCGTGCAAAATATCAAAAAGCGAGGCGGGCACATCCAAGTTATCCGCGCCAATATTTTGCCGCCCGGGTGGGTGGTTGTAATACACGATAGCGATGCGCTTATCCCGGTTGGCCTTTTGTGCAAGGCGCTGCCAACGCACGGCGCGCGACACCAAGCGTTTTATTTCTGTGGGCAATACCTCGGGGCGGCGCAGCTCAATGCCGGTCAAATGATCACGCTGGGTTTTGCCTGCGGCGACCACCACGACAGGTTGACCAATGCCTTGCAACTCGGGCAAGGCGACGCGATATTGCACCGTATCCGGTGGCAAGCCATCGGGAGACAGTCGCCATTGCAAAGCACTGCGCTCGGTTAAACGTAGCGCCTTCAAGGCGGGAATATTCAATTTGGTCAGCGCCTGGGTGACAGCCTCACGTCCCTCTGCCGCGCCCACCACAAAATCTTGCAACACGATCAACGCCACGGGTGTGGCGGGTGCAATCAACTCCGACAGACGCTCCATCGCCTCGCGCGAGGCGGCACCCCAGCGCGCAAGTACGGCCACGCAACGCAAACCCTGACGCTGTGATTCCGCGCACAGTGCATCCGTCGCTGTGGGGTCCGTGTTGCCATGATCCAACACCACTAACACCGGGCCGGGGGAAAGCTTACGCTCGCCTAACGCCTGGGATTGACCCTCGATACGGAGCAATAAAGACGGTTCCGCTTGCAGCGCGGGCATCGCTTGCTGTGCGTGCAATAACTGCCCCAGGAGCGCGGCAATATTTTCCTCACCCCCAGCCAGCCAACGCTGCCGCATCACTACCCAATGGCGCGCGACCGGATGTGCCGCTGCCACGGCGCGCGCTGCGGGCGATGCTGTTTCTCCTGTTAATTCGCGCAATGTTTCAACCGAAAAATCTTGCATACCCGCCTGCCCGTAGCGCGTCATCAAACTCAGGCTTTGCTCGCCATTAAACGCTACAAAACACGCGCTATCGCGTTTTAAAGCCTGATTCAAGCGCCGCGCCGCATCACCAAATACGGCGACAGCCAACACACAATCGGCGTCCGCCAGCCACTGCCCAAGCTCACGCTCCGATGCACGCATGAGCTGCGTCGGCGTGCGTAAAATAATGCGATCCCCTGGGTTCGTCGCCATATAACGCTGCGCGGCCGCAGCCGCAACCGGCGCGGCACGATCGGTGACGACACCGAATAAAGTGGCAGCGTGCGCGGTCAGCGGCAGACAAGCGAGGCACAGCGCCGCGAACCACTTAACGATGAGCAGGTTTTGAATTTTAAAACTCAACGCCGGGCATGGCTTTCACACCCGCTTTGAAAGCATGTTTAATCACATTCATTTCCGTCACGGTATCTGCAATCTCAATCAAGCTATCGGGCGCGCCGCGACCGGTAATCACCACATGCTGCATCGCCGGGCGTTGTTGCAAATCAACGATCACAGCAGCCACATCGAGATAGCCGTACTTAAACGCGATATTGAGTTCATCGAGCAACACGAGTTGTATGCTGGAATCGCGCAGCAAATCGCGCGCCACAGCCCACGCCGCCTGTGCGGTTTCAATATCGCGCGCGCGGTCTTGCGTCTCCCAGGTAAAGCCCTCACCCATCACGTGATAGGACACTTGATCGGGAAAGCGCCGAAAGAAATTTTCCTCACCCGTATCGCCGCGCCCCTTGATGAACTGCACGATGCCGACTTTCATGCCATGGCCCAACGCGCGCGCCACCACGCCAAAACCAGAACTGCTCTTGCCCTTACCGTTGCCCGTGTTGACCACGATCACGCCGCGCTCGACTTTAGCTTCGGCGATTTTGCTGTCCACCACTTCTTTTTTACGTTGCATACGCGTGCGGTGGCGTTCGTCTTTGCTGTCATCAATAGTTGTCATAGCATCTCACATGGGATAGAAAAAATCGCCAGCGTCAGTTGGCACGCGGCGCATGGGGTGGCGGTAAAGGCGTTCTAGATTCGCTTCGGTTAACAACTCGTACGCCGGGCCTTGCAGCGCTTCGCCATCGCCGAATAGCAGCAATAGGGAATCGCAATAGCGCGTGGCGAGATTCACGTCATGCAGCACCATGAGCAGCGCCTTGCCCTGCTCATGCGTCAGCCGTGTCAGCAACTCCAAGGCCGCGATCTGGTGATGCACATCTAAGTGATTAACCGGCTCGTCGAGCAACAATAATTGCGGGTCTTGCACCAACAACGCGGCCAGCGCCAAACGGCGGCGCTCGCCGCCGGAGAGGGTGGCAGTGGAGCGCGCTTCAAATCCAGACAAGCCCACCGCACTCAAGGCGGCGCGGGCGATGGCTTCGTCCTGCGCGCTCTCCCATTCCCAGGCGTGCAGATGGGGATGGCGGCCGATCAGTGCAGCCTCCAACACGCTGGAGGGAAAGGCTTCATCGCTGTCCTGAAACATCATGCCGACGCGCTGAGCGGCGTGGCGGCGCGGTGTGGCTGCAAGGCTTGCGCCATCCAGCAAGATCTCGCCTGCATCGCAAAGCCTCGCGCCACCCAATGTATGCAACAGCGAAGTCTTGCCCACGCCATTCAGACCGAGGATGCCCCAACGCTCGCCGGGGCGCAGCGCGAGGTTTAAATCGCGACAGACTTGCTTGCCGCCGATGGAAACGGTGAGCGCACGGGTTTCAAGAATCGGTGTGCTTATCATCTTGAAAGCAAAGCCTCACCACGGAGTACGCAGAGGACATGGAGGAAAAGCACACCAATGTTTACTCCGCGCCCTCTGTGTACTCCGTGGTGAATATTTTTTTCGTACTTCATGTCCGATGCGACCGCGTGAGCAGATAGAGAAATAGCGGTACACCCAACAACGCGGTGACCACGCCCACCGGCAATTGCTGCGGCGCGATCACGGTGCGCG
>JAYVBU010000172.1:0-3112 GCA_043750335.1 Betaproteobacteria bacterium
TCAGAAAAGCTGGCAGAAACCTGTGCGAAATTCACGCCCTTTTTCAGTTCATTTAAGGCCTGCTCGGCGCGCGCCTTGCGCGCTTGAATTTGCTCAGGGCTGGCTTGCTCGGGGACTTGAATCAGGATGTGGCCGACGTTGAATTCGGTGTCATTGTTTTGGGTGGTCTGGTTGGCGAAAAAATGCTCGACTTCGCTTTCCGTGACGTTGACTCGGTTGTCGGCTTCGCGTTCTTTGATGCGCGCCAGAATGATCTCGTTGCGAATGTCTTCACGAAACCTTTTGAAAGTGACGCCATCTTTTTCCAGCGCTTGGCGAAAATTGTCCAGGCTCAGGTTATTGCTTTCCGCGATGCGTCCAATGGCGCGATCCAGTGAGGCATCATCCACGCGGATGCCGGTTTCGGCGGCGAATTGGAGTTGGACTCTTTCGTTAATGACGCGCTCCAGCAATTGCTTTTCCAGCACCTCGCGTGGCGGCAATTTGATGCCCTGGCCTTCGAGCTGGCGCTCGGTGATGCGCAGGCGCTCATTAAATTCAAACTGGGTGATGACGTCATTGTTGACGACGGCGACGATGCGATCAAGCAATTGAATGCGCGCGCGCTGGGCCCAAGTGGGCGTGGCCAAAGTGGCGCACAGCAGGATGAACAGGATACGAACGACAGAAGAGCGCTGCATAGTTTAAAACTCGTCTAGGTTAATGTCATCCGCGCGCGTCTTGGATTGGGTGAAGCCGCCGATGTTTTGTTTGAGCACGTTGAATGGATTGGTTCCCAAGCTCGACAAGCCGGATAGCTCCAATTGCAAGAAAATGGCGTTGGTGGATTTCTGTGTGGCGGTTTGGAAGCGATGCCCCACGACGCGCACCGCCCAGCAGCCTTCGAGATATTCGATGCCGCCCAGGGTTTCGAGTGTTTTCTTATCCTGAATCGAGTAGTTCCAGCGCCCCATGACTTGCCAGCGCGGCGCTATCGGCCATTGGCCTGACACATCGACTTGGCGCAGGGTATTGCGATTGAAGCGGTAAGTCAGGTTGGCGAGCTTGCCCACTGCGGGGCTGTAGTGTGTGCCGACGTTATAGCGCTCGGTTTGGCTGGTGTTGGGGTCATATTGCCAACCAGCATCTGCCGACCAGGACGGGGTGATCTGCCCGCCAACGCTGGCGAGGAAGTCGGAAACTTTATCGGTCGGCGCGGCTGAGGTGAGCGCGACGCGCGGTGCGTTGAGGAAGTAACGCTGCGCTATCGTGGCGCGGAAACGCTCTTGGCCGCTTTCGGATTCAATGTAGCGCGAGGTCAATGCCAGCGTGGCCTGATTCGCATCTGAAATGCGGTCGCCGCCAGCGAAGCGGTTTTCCGAGAAAATTTGCGCGAAATTGAAATCGGCCTCGCCCGAGTCGAAAACCGGAATCCGGCTTTGGTCTTTATAAGGCACGTACAAATAGTAGAGGCGTGGTTCAAGCGTTTGCGTCAGTGCTTGGCCGAATAGGCTGGCTTGGCGCTCAAAGGCCAGACCGCTATCCAAGCTGAAGACCGGCAGCGCGCGCGTCGCACTGGCGTCGTAGTTGCGCGTCGTGCCGGTCGCGTCCGGCAGCGCAATGGATTGTTGTTGCAGATTGTATTGGGTGTAGTGCACCCCGAGTTTCGGCGTGATATGACCGTAGGCGCGGGTGAATGGCACACTGACGCTTGGGTTGAAGGTCAGGCGCGAGCCGCGCACCTTGCTGGCATGGTCGAAGGTGACATACTCCGCTGCTGCGCGCGTATCCGCCCAGCCTAATAAATTGAGCTTGTTATAAGCGGCGGTGAATTGTGGTGCGCGCTCATAGGGGGGCACGATCGGGTTGAGCGGGTCTTGCAGAATTTGGTAGCGCTGAATTTTCAGCCCGGCGCTCCACGGGCCGTTGCCGTAGTTGAGATTACCTTCGCGCGGCAGGGTGGTTTGTGAAGTGACCGCCACCAGGGCACTCAAGTCACGGTAATAATCGTTGTCCGATACTTTTTGCAAATCCAGATTGCCGGAGAAGCCTGCGCCGAACACTTGAGCGTGTTTCAGGTGATAGGCACTACGGGTGGTTTTCGTGACGTTGTCGTTGGGCAGAAACTCGGCTTGCAGCTCACCGCCATAGTTGGGTTGCAGATAACGAAATTCGCCCCCGAGTTGCAGGCCGCGCTTAGTCATGAGGCGCGGCGTGAAGGTGGCATCATAATTGGGGCCGATGTTCCAGTAATAGGGCAGTGTGAATTCCGCGCCGCTATTGCCGGTGGTACCGAAGCTCGGCGTGAGAAAGCCGGATTTGCGCTCTTTACGCAGTGGAAAGCTGATGTAGGGCGTGTACAACAAGGGCACACCTTTAAACTCGATCCATGCATTGCGCCCGACGCCTTCGTTGGTGCTGCGGTTGATCTCCATCTCGTTCGCGCGCAGCCACCAGTCCTCTTTTCCGATGCCGCAGGTGGTGTAACTGGCATCGTCCATGCGGTATTTCTTTTCGCCGAGGAAGGTGAGCTTGTCTGCTTTGCCGTGTGCCTGTTCGGCTGCGATGGCGTATTCCGGCGTATTCATAAAGCCGGTTTGATCGCTCAGCACCATATGCAGATCCGGCCCCTTCATCACGCCGCTGCTGGTTTGCACGCGCACATTACCTTTGGCGTCGAGGGTTTCTTTTTGCTCGTCATAGCGCATGCGATCAGCGCTGACCAGAACCCCCAGTTTGCGTAGCTCCGCGTCTTCTTCTGCCTCGACGTAATCGTCGTGTTTGCCCTGCATGCGCATTGCGCTGATGAAGGTAGGCGTTGCTTCGTCGGATTTTTCATCGCGCACGGGCATGGCCTGTGCCGATTGCAGTGATAGCGGATACGCGTCCGGCTTGAGCGGCGCTAGCACAGGCGGCTCTGGCGAAATGGCGGTGAACGTGGTCGGCATCGGCGGCGCAATTACGGGTACGGTTTCAGGTCGCGCTGCCGTCGCGCGCGGGGGGATGAGTTTCGCTGGGGCGGGTTTTTCCGGCGCAACGGGCGGCGGGACCAGCTTCGTTAGCTCGCTTGTGGGTTTTTCCAGCGCTACGGGCGGCGGCAAGGGAGCAGGTTTAGCCACGACGGGCTCTGCTA
>JAYVBU010000173.1:0-3107 GCA_043750335.1 Betaproteobacteria bacterium
GCCTTTGGCGGCGCAACAGGCTTCGCCCGCTTCGCGTTGATTTACGCAAAAAAAGACATGGTATTTAAAATAGGGCGTCATGGAATAATCTTTAAAAAATGATGGGAAACAGGCTAACTAAGCTTGTCGTATTTGGTGTTGTTACCCTTGGACTTATCCACCGGATATTTCGCTGCATTGATCTCGATTTTATCGAATGCAGCTTGGAGTGGGTCAATCCCCATCACATCGGCTAGGCGCGTCAGATAAATCAGCACATCAGCAATCTCCTGCGCGACCTCGGCCCGCGCCTTGGCATCGAGATTCGTGCTCTGCTCCGGGGTGAGCCACTGGAAGTGTTCCATCAGTTCGGCCGTTTCCACGCTGAGCGCCATCACTAAATTTTTAGGGGTATGGAATTGTGCCCAGTCGCGTGCTTGCGCAAAGGCGCGAATAGAGTCGCGTAAATCACTTAAATGGTCTGAAGGCATCGGCAATATCGACAGTAGTGAGGGTGGTGGCGGCATCATACCCCAAGCCAAAAGCGGCGGCGGCAAAGCAGAAACGGATCAAGACTTACATACAAGCTAGAAACTAACAAAAAGGGCAGCATTTTATGATGTTAAAATACCCCAGCGTATGGCCCGGTTCTTGCCTGTTTGAGCGCTATTGAGCGCGGCAAACGACAGCCCTTAAAACGCTACAATCTATGAAAATATTGATATTTAACTAATACTTATGTGTGATAATTAAAGCTGAGTATTAAAACGTAGGAGGGAAACATGAAAAGGTCGCGATTTGCACGAGAGAGTTTCGCCGTAGCGCTAGTCGGTTTTTTGTCGTTGAGCGCATGCACGACGGTTTACCCACCCGCACCGACATCCGTAGCGCAGTCATCCGAATTTAACTACATCATCGGCCCCGGCGATAACCTGGACATCCAGGTTTGGCGCAACCCGGAGGTCTCCAAATCGTTGCCAGTGCGGCCAGATGGAAAGATATCCACGCCCTTAGTCGAAGACCTGACCGCAGCCAATAAAACGCCCAGCCAATTAGCGCGGGACATTGAAAAGGCCTTAGCTAAATTTATCCAAGACCCAATTGTCACCGTGGTCGTCACCGGCTTTAGCGGCCCCTACACGCATCAAGTGCGCGTCATCGGCCAAGCCGCCAAACCCCAAGCCCTGCAATACCGCGACAAAATGAGCTTAATGGATGTGATGATCGCCGTTGGCGGCATTACCGATTTTGCGGCAGGCAATAAGGCCAGCATCGTGCGCATGGTGGACGGCAAGCAACAGCAATTCGGCGTGCGCCTAGAAAGCTTGATTCGTGACGGAGACATCTCGGCCAACGTCGGCATGCTGCCGGGCGATGTGCTCATTATTCCCGAAAGCTTTTTCTAAAACATGAGAAGCCGTTGTTCATGGCGTGAGTCAGTCAAATATGCATGAAGTGATAGATCAAGCCTTGTCCTACGCGCGCGGCCTTTGGCTGCGGCGCTGGCACGCCATCATCGCCGCTTGGGTGATTGCCGTGGCAGGGTGGATCGCGGTATCGCTCATGCCGCAGCGCTTCGAGGCATCAGCGCGCGTGTACATCGACACGCAATCCATCCTCAAACCACTCATGTCGGGGTTGGCGGTCAACACCTCAATCGAACAGCAAGTGCAAGTGATGACCAAAACCCTGCTCAGTCGGCCGAATATGGAAAAGGCCGCGCGCATGACGGATTTGGACATCAAGTCTAAATCCAGCAAGGATATGGAAAAGCTCGTCACCGACCTGATGGGCAACGTGCAGTTGGAAGCCGCCTCGCGCGGACAAGAAAACCTATACCGCATCACCTACCAAAACAGCAATCCGGACGTGGCGAAAAAAGTCGTGCAATCCCTGCTCACCATCCTGGTGGAAAGCAGCTTAGGCAACAAGCGCAAAGATACCGACGCCGCCAAGCACTTCATTGAAGAACAGATCAAATCTTACGAAGAAAAACTCAACGTCTCAGAAAATGCGTTGAAAGAATTTAAACAAAAAAATCTGGGCTTGATTCCAGGCCAGGGCGGCGACTACTTTGCCAAGCTGAGCGAAACGCAAAAAAGCATGAGCGAGGCCAATCTAGCCTTGCGCGAGGCAGAGACGCGGCGCGACCAGCTCAAGCGGAAATTGTCAGGTGAAGGCGCGAGCGGAAGCGGCGAGAACGTCAGCGCCAATCCTGAATTGGATGCGCGCATTCAAACCATGGAAAAAAATCTAGATCAGATGCGGCTGAGCTATACCGAGAGCCACCCCGACATCGTTAGCACCAAGCGCGTACTCGCCCAACTTGACGAGCAAAAAAAACAGGAAGCCAAGATCAAAAAACCACTATCGTCTGGCGCCGCGAGCCTCAGTCCTTATCACCAGCAACTCAGCATTTCCCTAGCCGAAGCCGAAGCGCAAGCCGCCTCGCTCAAGGCGCGGGTGAGCGAATATTCCTCCCGCTATAGCCAAATGCGCCAGCAAGCGGGCATGGTGCCGCAGGTGGAGGCGGATTTGGTGCAACTCAATCGCGATTACGAAATCAACAAAAAAAACTACGACCAGCTGGTCAGTCGGCGCGAATCGGCTCAGATTTCTGGCGACATGGATGCCAAAACCGATGTGATTGATTTCAAAGTCATCGACCCACCCTATGTGCCGCCCAATGCAGCTTTTCCCGACCGCCCCTTAATGTTCTCGCTCGTGTTCCTGCTCGCCTTGGCAGGTGGTGGCGCATTTGCTTTCATCATGAGCCAGGTTCGGCCGATCATCACCGACCGTAGCGGGGTAACGGAGCTGACTAGCCATCCCATATTGGGAACCGTCACTATGGTGTGGAACGACACACAAAAGCGGGCGCGTCGCAAACAACTCGTCGTGTGGGCGGCCACATGTGGTGGCTTGCTCAGTGCCTATATGCTGGTGCTGGGCGTGGCTTTTTTCGTGGCGCGCAGCGCATAAGCGGATATCACAATGAGTATTATCGAAAATGCACTGAACAAAAAAGGGGCGATGCCCGAACCAAGAATCCCTTCGCCCACTGAAGTCGAAGCGGCGGTCGATAGCTTGGTTGAGCTGGCCGCGCATCACATTGCGCCGCGCCGGGC
>JAYVBU010000174.1:0-6842 GCA_043750335.1 Betaproteobacteria bacterium
CACAAAATTGGGGTCGCCACCGGGTGAATAGGCAGTGATTACGCGGATATAGTCGCCCGGAGTGCGCGCGCTGACGCTGAATGTAATTTCATTCGTGCCGCTAATCGTGACGTAATCTGTCCCCTCCAGGCCGCGATGTCCTGGGCTGAGGTAGTTAACGCCGGTATCGGCGAGAAAGTCGCTGGCTTGTAGCGTATATGTGCCAATGATGACCGCCAGAACAGTGGAGTCAAAGGTTACCGTGCCGGTAATGGACAAGGCCGTGGCCGGGTCAAAAAAGATGTAATGGCTAGCGACAGTGGTGCCAGCCGCCAGCGTTGAACCCACATCGACTACTAAGCTACTGCTCAAGACAATGTTTTGGTCTTCGTCGAAGCCGAACATGTTTGGGCTGTTAAAATTATCGAGGCCGACGCTGTTGGGCGTGCCGTAGGGATTGGCGAGCGGGGGAGTCAACTCGACAAAAACAGCGCCTGCGGTTTGCGCGGTTCCGCCTGTTATGGTGCCGCTGACGATGGTCGCTTGTGCCGAGAGCGTGGTAAAAGCAAGAAATAAGCCGGTCACAATTTTTGATTTAAGCTGGTTCATTTTGAATTTCCTAAAAAACTGGGCATTGCCCAAACGGCATCGGACTACCCTAAAAGACATTGCAGCACGATGCGCAGAGAAAAATATACTATACCTAGCTTGTCCAATAGCAACATTCAGGCCAAGCATTTAAGCTTTTGTTTTTTCTGGATATAAAATTAAATCACCTACATGGTTTTAAATTTCCTGTAAGAAAATCCGACTAAGCTCATCTCTCCTCGACGCATGTATAGAGAGGGAAGTGCCGCCTTTTGGCGCAGCGGGCCAAGGATAGTCTGCTAGGATAGCGGCCAGTTGAAACCCAGCCAAAAATCTGTGCCTCATACGGTAAATCTGATAGTCCCGCGTCTATGAATACCCCCGCTAGCCCCCGCGCGACTTGGCGCGAAAGCCTGAAAATTTACGCGCATCCGCGTGTTGTCGGCATGCTTTTCCTAGGTTTTTCCGCTGGGCTGCCGCTGTTGCTGGTGTTAGGTACGCTCTCTTTTTGGCTGTCGGAGGCGAAGATTGCGCTCGCGACCATCGGCCACTTGAGTTGGATTGGTTTGGTGTACGGGCTCAAATTTTTCTGGTCGCCGCTGGTGGATCGCTTAAATTTGCCGATTTTGACTGCGCGCCTGGGGCGACGGCGGGCGTGGTTGTTGTTGTCGCAGCTGTGTATCGCGGCGGCACTGTTTGGCATGGCGAACAATGACCCGGCGCTGAATTTGATGCATACGGTGTGGCTCGCAATCGCGGTTGCCTTCGCTTCAGCAACGCAAGATATCGCGCTTGATGCTTACCGTATCGAAGCGGTCGAAACCGAGAAGCAAGGCGCGATGGCGGCCATGTACCAGGGCGGCTATCGCCTCGCGATGATTACCGCAGGTGCGGGCGTATTGTGGATAGCCGCTAGCGTCGATCCATCAGAAGCCACTTACGATTTTCGGCCCTGGCAGGTGGCATACAGGGTGATGGCGGGCTTGATGCTGGTCGGCGTGATCGCCACGCTCACGATCCGCGAGCCAGAGAAAAAAATTTCGAGCGCCACCCATGCGCGTGAAGCCCATGCCCGCGAGCGCTTTGCCGCAGCCGGGATGGGCGATGGAATACTCAATATCGCCACCTGGTTTTACAGTGCGGTGCTGTCGCCTTTCATTGATTTCGTCCAACGCTATAAGGGGCAGGCGGCACTGATCCTCGCGCTGATCGCCGTGTACCGAATATCCGATGTGGTGATGGGTATCATGAGCAATCCGTTCTACCAAAGCATGGGCTTCACTAAGAGTGAAGTTGCCACCGTATCTAAAGTCTATGGCGTGGTGATGACCGTTGTGGGCGCGGGTTTGGGCGGGGTGTTGACCATGCGGCTAGGCGTGATGCGTGTGTTGATGTTAGGCGCGCTGCTGTCTGCCGCCACCAACTTGTTGTTCGTGTGGTTGATCGCGCAGGGCCACGATGTGGGTGCGCTGGTGTTTACCGTGTCGGCGGACAATCTGGCAGGCGGCATCGCATCCAGTGCCTTTATCGCTTATCTTTCGGGTCTCACCAATCAGGCATACTCTGCGACGCAATATGCGCTGTTTACCTCGGTCATGCTGCTTTTGCCAAAATTCATCGGCGGATTTTCCGGTGAGTTTGTCCAGCGCTACGGCTGGGACAGCTTTTTCACCGGCACTGCCTTGATCGGTGCGCCGGTGTTGGTGCTGGTATGGCTGGCAGCGCGGGAAGCAAAACCCAATCCAAAAAAAGATTGAAACGCAGAGGACGCCCCCGGCGTATTCCACAGCGCAAGATTCTTGGATAAATTGCCATGCCTGAATTCAGCCTGCTAGCAATCTTTCTCACCGGCCTCCTTGGCGGGGTGCATTGCGCGGGCATGTGCGGCGGTATCGTCGGCGCATTTTCATTGCAATTGCCGGGCAGTGGTCCGCGCCTCGCTTATCATCTGGCCGCTAACCTTGGTCGGGTCACGAGCTACGTTATCGCGGGCATGTTAGTGGGTGGCTTGGCCTCCGCTAGTACTTTTTTGCCACAATTATTCCCGGTAGAAAAATTACTTTATGTCCTCGCCAATCTGGTGTTGATCGCCTTGGGTTTGCATCTGGCGGGCATTTGGTCCGGCGTATTGGTGTTGGAAGCGGCGGGCGGCGGTGTGTGGAAACGTTTGCAGCCAGTATTCAAAAAACTGGTGCCGATTCAAAGTGTGGCGCAGGCATTCGCGGCGGGGATGGTATGGGGATGGTTGCCGTGCGGCTTGGTGTACAGCGCCTTGATCGCCGCATTGGTGAGCGGGAGCATGCAGCAAGGCGGCTTGACCATGCTCGCATTCGGTGTGGGCACTCTACCGAATCTGCTGCTGATGGGTGTTTTTGCGAGCCGTTTGCAAAGCCTATTTGCACGGCGCGGCGTCAAATTATTCGCCGGGCTGAGTATTGTGGCGCTGGGTGTCTTAGGGCTGCTGCGCGTCCTGTAACAGGCGGCTGAATTCCTGTAAATCTTTGCTATTCATATCAGAGACGGCGGAGAACTGCATGCCGCTTGCGCGCCAAGCGACGACGTTTATGCCACGCTTAGTGGTCGCGTCCGGCAAGGTGGGCGCGCCGCCAGAAACCGGCCAGACGAACACGTTGACGATATGCAAGCGATGTTGATAAACCAACGCGGCAACGGGGTGTTCATCAATATAATCGAGCCTTCCGCCGACGAGCGGGTAGCCCTGTGCCGTCAAATCCAAAACGGGCGGAGAATAATCCAGCTTGCCGCTAAACCAAGGTTTAACGGTGTGTTGATCGGATGACGCTACATCGGTCAAATGCGCGGCCAATAAGGAACGCACATGCCCATCAATCACCTGCTCAGCCCAACGATCCTGTTGTCCAGGTGCCGTGTAGAAAAAAGTCAGCCCTGTGCTCAGCAGTACCCCCGCAGCAAACGCCAAGCCCCAACCCCACCCCTGCCGCCACCACCCTGTGCCGTGCTTAGCGGGGCGTGCGTTAGCGGGGCTGGCTTGATCGAGTGCGCGCGTGATTTTATCGTGCAGATTGGCGGGCGCTTCGTAATACTTAGCCTGCGCCTTAATCAAAGCGCTCAATTCGACATCTTCTTGCGTATCCATATCGCTTACTCCTTGTCCGGCGGGAGAATCAACGCCGCGCGCAACATCGCCCGCGCGCGCGCCAACCGGGACATGACCGTTCCGGCTGGAATATTCATCACCACCGCAATGTCTTCGTAGGATAAATCCTCAAGTTCACGCAGCACCAACACTTCGCGAAAGGGTGGCGGCAGGCGCGCAATCGCGAGCGTGACGCGCGCGCCTTCCTGTTTATGCAAGAGCAACGCTTCGGGGTTATTTTCTGCGCTGTTAAACGCGTCTGCGTATGCGCCGCTGTCGCGCTCCTCGTCGAATTCAAGTGCTTCTTCACCGCGCTTATTGCGCTGTAGCCAGGTGTAGCAGGTGTTACGCACGATACCCAATAGCCACGGACGGATATCACTGCCGCGCAGGCTATCGTAATACTTGAAAGCGCGTAAATACGCCTCCTGCACCATATCCTGCGCGACGTGTTCGTCGCGCACCAACCAGCGCGCGAGGTTGTAGGCGGCATTGAGGTGCGGGAGTGCGGCTGCCTCAAACTGCCGAATGTGTTCTGTCAAAAAAACAGCCCTCGTTGGATAGACCCTGCGTACATGCGCTTTATTCCCCAAACAAGCGAACAGCCTACTGGGCGGCTTGTTCGACCCGATACACTGCAAGACTGCCGAGTAAATTTGGCAATACTAAAACCTGGTGCCCACGATGGATGACGCTACGTTCCAGAATGTGCAGGTTGAGCTTGGCGCAGAAGGCCTCAAAATCTTTAAGCGTGCAGAGGTGAATATTGGGCGTGTCGTACCATTGATAAGGTAAGTCGCGCGATACAGGCATGCGCCCCGCGATGACTTGCAAGCGATGTTGCCAATAGCCGAAGTTGGGGAAGGTGACAATGGCCTGCCGCGCCACGCGCAGCATTTCCTGCATGATGCGTTCGGTGTGTTTCATGGATTGCAAGGTTTGCGACAGGATGACGTAATCAAATGAGCCGGACTCGAAACCTTCGAGCCCAGATTCCAAATTGGTTTGGATCACATTCACGCCATTTTTCACGCAGGCCAGGATTGTTGCATCGGCAATCTCCACACCATAGCCCCATACCTGGCGTTCTTCTTTCAAAAAGCGCAGGAGGCTGCCGTCGCCGCAGCCGAGGTCGAGCACCTTGGCACCGCTACGCACCCAGCCGGCAATGGTCTCAAAATCTGCGCGCTGGCGCGCGTGCGCCATCATTTTCGCGTTCATGCGGTAAGCTCCAAGGCGATGCGCTGCATATAGGCGCGCACCAACTCGTGGTAGTAAGGATCGACTATCAAGAAGGCGTCATGGCCATGACTGGAAGTAATTTCGGCATAGGTCACGTCGCGCTCATTATCGAGCAGCGCCTTGACGATTTCGCGCGAGCGCGCCGGCGAAAATCGCCAGTCGGTCGTGAAAGAGACGATCAGAAATCCCGCTTGCACCGGCTGCAAGGCGTGGGTCAAGGAACCCTCATTGTGGTGGTGGGTTGGGTCGAAATAATCCAAGGCACGGGTCATGAGCAAATACGTATTCGCATCAAAACTCTCGGCGAATTTATCGCCTTGATATCGCAGATAGGATTCAATCTCGAACTCGACGTCGTAGCCGTATTGGAAAGCACCGCCGCGCAGCATGCGGCCAAATTTACTGCCCATGACATCGTCCGACAGATACGTGATGTGGCCCAGCATGCGCGCGAGGCGCAAGCCGCGCTTGGGTACAACCTTATGCGCGTAATAATCGCCGCCGTGAAAATCCGGATCGGTCAGAATCGCCTGGCGTGCAACATCGTTAAATGCGATGTTCTGCGCGGTGAGCTTGGGCGCGGCGGCGATCACCAGTGCGTGCCTTATGCGCGTCGGATAGGCGATGCTCCATTGCAACGCCTGCATACCACCGAGGCTGCCGCCGACGACCGCCGCGAATTGTTGAATGCCCAATTGATCGGCGAGCCGCGCCTGGGTGACTACCCAATCATCTACCGTGACCAAGGGGAAACGCGCCCCGTAGGGTTGCCCCGTCTCGGGGTCCAAGCTGGAAGGCCCGGTTGATCCATGGCAGCCGCCGAGATTGTTCATGCCGATAACAAAAAATTTATCCGTGTCGATTGGCTTGCCGGGGCCGATCATGGTGTCCCACCAACCGGGGCGCTTCTCGTGTTCCGAATGAAAACCCGCTACGTGGTGGTGGCCGGACAGTGCATGGCAAACCAGCACGGCATTGCTTTTGTCTGCATTGAGCTGGCCGTAAGTTTCGTAAACGAGTTCGTAGCGATCAAGCACGGCACCGCTACGCAGCTTGATAGGCGTATCGAAGCGCGCGGTCTGTGGGGTGACGATACCGACGGAGGTGGGATCGGGGGAATGCACGGTTGTGTATGAATCAGGCTTATTGAATTGCATTATATCCTCAAACCCGCTCAAGGAACCCGCGCTGCGCGCCGCTAATCAACTCAGCAGCATCATGCAGGAGAGCACCATGAATACACCTTGCCACATTCCTTTGGCGGATATTAAATCCGTGTATAGCCTGGCCGAAGTTGATCGCGCCATGGAGGCCGCATCCCCCAGCAAAAACGAACCGCTGAAGGCGCAGTACGAAAAAATGCGTGAGCGCGGCGGTGATCGTTATCTGGTGCGGCCCTCATCGACCGATGGCATCGACGCCCTGTACGACGCCTGCCCAAATTTCAAACCGGTCATCGACGATATTAAAAAACACACCACGCTCGCCATTTCGGGGCAGGAGCCGGTGTCGTTTATGCCCATTTTGTTACTGGGTGAGCCGGGTTTGGGTAAAACACATTTTGCTAAATGCTTGGCACAAGTATTGGGCACGGGGTTTGAATTCGTTTCCATGAGCTCGCTCACGGCAGGCTGGATACTCTCTGGCGCGTCATCGCAATGGATGAATGCCAAGCCGGGGAAGATTGCGCAATCGTTGGTGGAGGGCGAATACGCTAATCCCTTGATCGCACTGGATGAGGTAGATAAAGCGGGCGGCGACGCACGCTACGACCCGATGGGCGCACTCTACACCCTGCTAGAAAAAGATACCGCGCGGCATTTCAAAGACGAGTTTCTCGACGTGGCGATCAATGCCAGTCATATCTTGTGGATCGCCACGGCGAATGAAGAGGGCGCGATCCCCGAGCCGATTC
>JAYVBU010000175.1:0-15032 GCA_043750335.1 Betaproteobacteria bacterium
CGTGAATGGCGCAGCGAACTCAGTCACCACTAGCATCACCGATGAAGTTACTCCCGGCGCAGAAGACACTGCACTCGTCAGCATCAGCGGCCCCGGCACAGTGATCGAAGGACAAGTTACTACTGCCTACACCGTAAGCATCAACGGAGCAGCACCAACCAGTGCGGTGACTGTTACTCTTACCTACAGCGGCACTGCCAGCAATGGCACAGACTTCACCGGTGTTGCAAACGTCACCATCCCCGCCGGTAGCAGCAGCGTGACCTTCGCCCTCGCGACCATTGATGATGCCTTGTTTGAGGGGTCCGAGAATATAACGGTTTCTTTAGGTGTAATTACAGGTAGCGGCGGATATGAAGCCATTGTGCTGAATGGTGCCGCGAGTAGCATTACTACGACGATCACTGATAATGACATGCCAACACTAAGTGTTTCTAGTCCTGTTGTTGCAGAAAATGGTGGCTATGCTCAATTTACGGTCAGCTTATCGAACGCGAGTACGCAGACGACGACGATTGGTCTCCTGTTAACGGCGGTCACTGCAACGGGTGGCGGCACAGATTTTGGACCGAGTATGGAAGTCTCCACCAATGGTGGTGTGACTTGGGTGGTGGCTAGTAGCGTTATTATCCCGGCCAACCAAACCAGTGTTTTAGTTCGCACACCGATCATCAACGACAACCTGGATGAAAATAACGAAACATTTAGCCTCACTGCAACGCGTACTGCGGGTACGACGGTAACTAACGTGGGTGGTGTGGCCACTGGTACCGCAAGCATTACGGACAATGACAGCTCGCCGGTTGGCAATGCTGATAGTTACACGGTAACTGAAGCAACGACTGGGGTACGTACCAGCGTGTTGACGAATGATACTGACGCGGATGCTGGCACAACCTTAACGGCGTTCATGGTAGCGACAAATTCTGGGGCTGCCGGTGTTGTGGTGAATGGCACCACGTCGATTACCACGGCGCTTGGCGGTACAGTAATCATGAATGTTGACGGAACATTTACCTACACTGCACCGGTTCGCAACCATGGCGATGCGACATCCGATCAAGATAGTTTTGTTTATATGACATCAGACGGTACGAATACCTCTGCATGGACGACTGTCACACTGAGTATTACGGACACCGCACCCGTAGCCAAAGCAGACGTTGATAGCGTCGGCATTGGTGCCACCATTAACGGTAACGTCGAGACAGGTGTGGGTGGGGCCGGTGGCGGAGCGGATACTTTTGGCGCGGATACGCCCACCTCACTCACCAATATTGCGTTTCAAGGCGTACCTATTTCCAGCACTTTCAATGCAGGCATCTGGACCATCGTCACGACGAATGGCACCTTGACTATGGATCAGAGCGGTAATTACACCTATAAATCTAGTTACAACGCGGTATCGGTTTCGGGCGCAACCAAGTCGTCTTGGACGAATGCGATTAATGTTTATGGCTTTGATGGCTCATCGCCGCTCACTGGCGCAAACCTGAATCTCGTCGCCGTCAACGCTTTGGCTGACGGTGCGAATGTCGCAGTACGAGATAACGGCACAACGGATCGTGGGATCGGTGTTGAGACCGGTGGAACCACTACGGGTAACAGTGCGAGGATCGAAAGCGGCGAATCCTTGGTGATGAATTTGGGTGTTACGGTCAGCAGCGCGAGCGTGACCTTGACCGGGTTGAGCAGTGGCAATACTGCATCGTGGAGCGCGTTCGACGTGAACGGCATTTTTCTCGCTTCGGGCACAATCAATGGTGAGGCGGACAACATTGTAAATGCAGTGGTCGGCGTCGCGGGTACGCAATATCTGGTGTTTACCCGAGTTAACGACAATTACTTGATCGATTCATTATCGTTTGCACCTAGCCTTAGCGGCGTTACCCCCGACGTGTTCAACTACACCTTGACCGATTCGGATGGCAGCGTATCAACCACGACACTGACCGTTAACACGGATAAGCAACCAGGGGCGGTTGCCGATGCAGGCACTGTTTATGAAGCAGGCTTGAGTAGCGGCACGCAAGTGGGTGTGGCAGCCGTCACGACCTCTGGCAATTTACTTATGAACGATACTGGCGTCAGTGCAACGACGACGATTACCCTTGTAGCAGGGCTAGCGCCTGACGTGAATGGCGTGATAACCGTAAGTAACGCCACAGGCACGCTAACGGTCTATTCAAAAGCTTATAGCGGCCGTGTCGCTGGCGATTACACCTACACTTTGAGCGCCGCCACCACGCAAGGTGTGACGGACATGCCTGTTTTCAGTTACACCTTGACGGATAGTGTTAGCGGACAGACATCGAGCGCATCGCTCACTATCAGCGTGGTTGATGACGCGCCGATTGGCGGCAATGTGACGCACACTTTGCAGGCGGCTTCCGCCGCATTGACCTATAACTTAGTGATTGTGCTTGATCGCTCGGGCAGTATGGCGTGGGATGCGAACGGTAATAACTCCACATCGGCTGCGTTTAATCCATACACCATCCGCATGGATATTGCTAAAGCCGCGCTCTCTGATTTGTTCGACCGCTACGACGATTTGGGTAATGTGAATATCCAGATTGTAGATTTTTCTTCGACCGTAAACGAATCTGTTTGGTTTGTAGATAATCTAAGCGCTGCAGTTGATTATGTGAATGGGATTCAGCCCAGTGGTGGCACACAGTATTCGACCGCGCTGAGTGCCGTCATGACAGGTTTTACGCAGCCCACCGCAGATAAGACGCTGGTTTACTTTATCTCGGATGGCGAGCCCAACGCAGGTTATGAAGTCAATGCAGCACAGCAAACTCAGTGGGAAAGTTTTGTGACGACCAATGCAAGCATCTCTTTCGGCATCGGCATCGGCGAAGTAGTGTTGACCTCACTGCTGCCGATCGCCTATCCCAACACCGATGCGAATGCGGATGGACTAGAAGACTACGCAATCAAAGTAAGTAACGCAGCCGATTTGACCAACACCCTGCTGGCGACCGTCGATGGAGGCGTCGTAATCGGTAATGTGTCGGTGTTATCAAGCAGTGGCAGTAGCGGCTTCTTACTAGGCGCAGACGGGGGGTCGCTGCAAAGCGTGGTGGTGGACGGGGTGACCTATACGCATGTCATCGGCGGTGCGGACAGTATTGCCGTCAACACGAGCAAGGGCGGCGAGTTGACAGTCAATTTTGTGACGGGTGCTTATTCTTATATCTTAACGTTGAACACGACAGTGCAAGGCCAGCAGGAAGTATTTCCGATTACTGCGGTAGATGGCGATGGCGACGCCAAGACCATAAATCTTACGATCATTCTGGATTATGTCGCGAATCTCGATGCGAACGATGACATCATTCTGACCAACGTAACTGACGGTAGCCCGATGAATATTTCGGCTGCCGCACTCCTGCATAACGACAGTCACGGTACGGGTACCACGGTCACCGCAAGCAGCAGCCCCATCGGCGGCACGGTATCTGGATCGAGCACGGTTGTGTTCGATCCGACGACAGCCTATAGCGCAGTGACGGGCTTCGGTAATGCCGCCACCTATGTGAACGAAACCCCCGTGACGGACACATACAACTCGGCCAGCAATAACAACAGTATTGCGACCGCAATTGACTTGACCGACCGCAGCAAATTTGGGCCAGTGCTGGGCGTAGATGCGGCAATGGTTAGCGATGCGAATCTGCCAACGATGAAGGTGCATGGCACCTTGGTCGATGGTGGTGGCGTTCGCGATAAGGATTACATTAAATTGAGCCTGAAGGCAGGCGAAAAAGTGATCCTTGACGTCGATAATGGGATTGATGCGGGTGGCGATGCTACCAGTGTTGATACGCGGCTTTTCTTGCTGAATTCGACTGGCACACAGTTAGCGACGAATGACAACGTGACATCACTTACCGCCGGGGGTGATGGGTCCACCAGCGTATCTGATCCCTATTTGGAATTTACCGTGACAGCGGATGGCATCTACTATGTCTATGTCGAATCCGTCAGCACGAGCGATAGTGGCGATTACGATTTATGGGTATCCATTACGCCGACTGTCGATACGGCGCTCGGCTTTACCTACACCATGACCGATAGCACCGCGACAGATACGGCGCAGGCAGACATATTCCGCTCAGTCGGTAGCACGATTTCAGGCACGGATCGCGATGAAATTTTATACGGCAGCGAAAACAATGACACGCTCAATGGCTTAGCCGGAAACGATGTATTGCTCGGTAATGGCGGCATCGACACGCTCAATGGCGGCGATGGCGCAGACCGGCTTGAAGGCGGTGCGGGCAACGACACGCTGGATGGCGGTGCGGGCAACGATCTCCTGTATGGCGGCGCGGGCAACGATAGTCTGCTTGGTGGTGCGGGGGCCGATGTATTTGTTTGGAATCTGGCCGATAAAGGCGCTGCTGGTACACCTGCACTAGATACAGTCACGGACTATAACAATACCGCCAGTGGCGATACGCTTGATCTTCGCGATTTGCTGGTGGGGGAGAGCGCATCGGGTATAAACGCTAACCTGGAAAGCTTCTTGCACTTTGAGTATTCCGGCGCCAATACCATCGTGCATGTGAGCAGCACAGGCGGTTTTGCATCTGGCTACTCGGCAGCGGCAGAAGATCAGACCATTACTTTATCGGGTGTCAATTTGGTGACAGGATTCGCAAACGATAGCGCTATCATCAGCGACTTATTGACGCGCAATAAATTGATAACAGACTGAGCAGAAAACCATGCCCTATATTATTCGGAATGAAGCAGGGAAGATCGTCGCAGCGAGTAACGATGCACTTGCCATGCCCTGCGAGCAAGTTGCGGTCGATTCTGCCGAGTTGCGCGCGTTCGTTAATGAACTTGCAAACGAAGACAGGGTTTTTGAATCGTCGGATATGAAAATGATCCGCGCAATCGAAGACGTGATCGACCTGCTGATCCACAAAAATATTATTTGCATCACCGATTTGCCCGTTGCGGTTCAAACCAAGCTGATGGAGCGCCGCACCTTGCGTCATTCGCTGAATGCCTTAAATCTGATCGGCGAGGATGAGCAAGGCTTGATCTAACCCGTTACGGCGGGCCCGGTCGCCGCATCAAAACCGAGTTGCGGCAAGAGCGCCAGTTCTGCCGCATTTTGTACGCCTTCTGCGATCACGGTCATGCCGAGTGTGCGCGCCATTTTGCAGATGCCTTCGAGCAACTCCCGCTGCCCAGAGTGTTGGTCGAGTGAACGCACCAAGCTATGATCCACTTTCAAATAATCCAAGCCCAAATCGGCCAACTGCGCCAACTCGCTCAAGCGATGCCCAGCATGCTCAATGCCCACCCGGCAGTGCATGGCCTTGAGCGCGCGCGTCAAATCGCGGAAGGCATCCAGTTGACGCAAAGCGCCATACTCCGGCACCTCGAACCAAAGCCGCATACATAGATCGGGGTGTTGGCCGAGTAGGCTCGACAAGCGATTGTGAAAGCCCCAGTCGGCGATGGTGTCTGCAGAGAGATTTACGGCAATATCGCCCACCGTGGATCGCAATAACGTTAAGGCAAGGCAGACAACCTCGTAATCGAGCGTGGAGGAGAGCTTGAGCCGGGCCGCCATGGGGATGAAATCACCCGCCACCCACCATGGGCCATCCTCTGCTGCTTGCATGCGGATTACACTTTCCTGATGCAAGGGTTGTCCAGATGCGGTTTGCACGGGGAAGAGCACAAGCTTCAAGCGTTTTTCAGCAATGGCGCTGCTGAATAAATCGCGCCATGCATCGGCTGAGCGGGCGAGGGGCACTGCTTGCGTTTCCTGTGCATGCCAGCCATTCGAGCCTTTGTTCTCGGCCACGGCGAGTGCTTGATCCGCAGCCGCGAGTAGCGTGGCGATGGCATCGCCGCGATGATAGTTGATCGCGCCCGCATGAAAAATATCCTGCACCGTCGGCCACAGCAAAGTGATATCCAAGCTTAAAAGGGAGACGATTTCCTCGGTTCTGCCGACAATGTCGGTTTCACTGGGTATCAGTAACGCGAAGTCGGCGCCATTCAGGCGCGCGGCCACGTGGTCAGGGTGTAGCGCGCAATGGGCATTTAAGCGCGCTGCAATTTGTTGCAGGATTAAATTCGCATTGCCATGACCTAGTTGGCGGTTTATTTCCGCCAGATCAGTAATCCGCACCAAGAGCAGCATGCCCAAGGGCGCAGCGTCTTCGCTCGATAGCTCGGCTTGCAGTAGATGCATGAAGGTGTCGCGATTCGGTAAACCGGTAACGACATCGTGATTAATTTTGCGCTGCAATTGATCGAGCCGCGCGGCTTCTTCCGCGAACAGTTGCTTTAGCCGGGTGACCATTTGGTTCATGGCGCGCACCACGCTTTTTAATTCAGGCGTACGCGGTTCGCTGAGGGTGGTGAAACGTCGCTCGCTGAGCGCTTGCGCTTGATCCACTACCTGATTGAGCGGGCGCACGATCATGCGCAGCAAAACAGTGCCGACGATGCCCGCCAGTATGCCGACAGTGAATAGCCAACCCAGAAATTTGAGTGCACCGTCCCATAGCTCGCGGTAGGCAAAGCGGCTGTGGCTGGTGACGGTGAGCGTGCCGAGTTGGCGCCATCCGTCTTGTACCTGTGCAATACCTGGCGTAGTGCGGATCGGGAAAACACGCACAAACCAGGTTGGCGCGCCGAACCCTTCGCCGCTATAGGTGCGCGTTACGATGTCGTGGTGGGTGGGGTCAGTGAGGCGTATCTCCTGGTAATGCCCGCTGTCGAATTGCGCTGATATCAGCAGCTCAATCGCAATCGGATCCTTTTCGGGTAATTGCGATAGGGTGAGCGCTAAGGCTCCCGCGTTATCCAGATTTTTGATCGAGAGCTGCTGCTCTAAATACGTCCGCGCCGTGAGCACGCTGACTAGAAAACCGCCGATGAAATTGAGCAGCATGATACCGATCACGGCTAGCCATAGTTGTCGAATGAGTGACATGGTCTGTGTCTCCTAGTGCAAATTTAAGTAACAAGAAAAACGCTGGTGATTCATTCCAATCCCTCAGCCTGCATGCGCGTGATGACATCGCGCCAGCGCGATAAACGTGCGGTGGGGTTGGCGCTGGAACCGCTGGCCTGGCCTACCCATAAGCCATCGCTGTTGAAACTGAACACGGGCAATAGGTCGCCGCGCCGTGATGCAGGTCGGATATCTGTAATTAGATTGTCCAGGATGAGCGGCTCGCCGCCAGGGGTTGCGTAATAGCCGAGCACCATATGCGCTTGGCTGGTACTGCTGTGGGGGCCACCGATTTGGGCGCGCACGTAGATGAGTCGCATGCGCTCGATCGGCAGGTTGAGTAGCTTTAACGTCACATATTTGGCGATCGTATAATCCTCGCAATCGCCCGTGGCGCGCCCGAGTGTTTCAAGCGGCGTGGCCCAGTAGTCTGTCTGGCCCCAGATTTCGGTGTCATCACGAAAGGTGATATGGCGGTTAAAAAAATCGTTCACTAACCTTATTTGTTCCGATTCAGCCAGCCCTTGCGCCTCGCGCAGCAAAGCGCGCCACTGTTGAACATGTTGTGCGCCCGTCGCGCCGTAACGCTGCTGCGCGAGCTGGTGCATTTTGTCAAAATCGGGCGCGGCGATGACCGATAAACAGATGCCAATAAAATACAGACCGATTAGCAAAGGCAAGCTGCTTAGGCAAAGTGTACCGAGCCGATCCTCAGCGCGCTTGGCTAACCGGGCTAAACGTGAAGCGATGTCGCTAGCATCATTAAGCAAGGAAAAGCCTCGTATATAAGCCCGGACTAGAATGGGGTGCTTGTGGCATTGTGCTCATCGAGTAGGACGCGTAGGCGTAATCCCATGAATTTATATGGCTATATCGCAATTAAAGAAAATATTGGTATAGAATTTGCTCACTTGTTATTTCAACGGATTATCCTTAGGATTCTTTAGGGTTAGCAGCGTATGTTCAAAAGCGTGTAAATAAGGTTTGGTAAGATCATGAAAAAATTCTTAATTACCTTTGGTGCTTGGGCAACACTTTGCAGCGCAGCAGGCGCACAGGCCGCAACTATGAACGAAGCCGCGCAGCAGGCCGTACTGCAAAACCCCGAGGTGCTGGCGCGTTGGCGCGCTTTTAATGGCACATCGGCCCAACAAGACGCAGCGCGCGGAGGTTATTTCCCCCGCGTGGACATTACCGCTGGCGCAGGCCGCGAGCATCTTGAGCAGCCTAACCAAGCAGATAAAGACTTTAACCGTCGCGGCCTATCCGCCAGCTTGACCCAAATCTTGTTCGACGGTTTTGGCACCCGCAGCGAGGTGCGGCGCTTGGGGTACTTTAAATTAATGCGTTATTACGAGCTGCTGGATGTCTCTGAGAATACCGCATCCGAAGCGAGCCGCGCTTACTACGATGTGTTGCGCTACCGAAGGTTAGTCAAGTTGGCCGAAGAAAACTACGCCCAACATCGTCTGTTGTTCGATCAGATGGAACAACGCGTGAAGGCAGGGGTAGGGCGGCGCGTGGATTTTGAACAAGCAGGTGGCCGCTTAGCTCTGTCTGAATCCAATCTTTTGACAGAAGTGACGAATCTTCATGATGTCAGTGCCCGATATCAACGCATCGTGGGTGAGCTTCCCCCGGTCGATATGGCGGAGCCTAGCTTGTTACAGAAAGGCATTCCCGCTACATCCAATGCCGCCATCGTGGAGGCGATCAAACAAAGCCCAGCGATCAGCGCCGCAATTGAAAATATCCGTTCCGCTCAAATGGATCAGGAGGGTCGCAATGCCGCGTTTATGCCACGCGTCGAGCTGCGCGCGCGCCAAGACTTAGACCATAACCGCGACGGGGTGCTGGGTAGCCGCCAAGACCGTGTGGTTGAAGTAGTGCTCAATTACAACTTGTTTCGCGGCGGCTCTGATTCGGCCTTGAAGCGTCAAGCGGCAGAAAGCCTGAACGCATCCAAAGACCTGCGCGACAAAGCCTGCCGCGATGTGCGCCAAACCTTAGCGATTGCTTACAACGATACGCGGCGCATTACCGAACAACTACGTTATCTGGACGCGCATCAGTTGGCCTCGGAAAAAGCGCGTGACGCCTACCGTAAGCAATTCGATATCGGGCAGCGCACCTTGCTCGATCTGTTGGATACCGAAAACGAATTGTTTCAAGCGCGCCGGGCTTATGTAAGCAGCACCTACGATCAAGGCATCGCTTTTGCGCGCACACATGCGGCGATGGGTACGCTGCTGGCGACGTTAAATTTGCGCCGCATTGAGACCCCGGCTCTGGGGGCGATGGGTGAAGATCCGTTTGAAGTCGATCCTTCGACGGCTTGCCCACCCCAAACACCGGTCATGCTGGTGGTGGATAAACCCGCTGCGGTAGCGCGTATTGCGGCGCTCTTTCCCGTATTGCCGGTGTCCGTGTCTGCACCCGTAGTGAAGCCGGTCGTCGTGTCTGCTGAGGATCAGGTTCGCAAGGCGATCAACGATTGGACCTTCGCCTGGGCGGAGAAAAATATCGAGGCTTATCTGGCGTTTTACTCGGATGGGTTCGCGCCTGCGGATGGCGGCGCGCGCTTGATGTGGGTCAAGCAACGTAGCCAGCGGCTAGCCAAGCCAGGCACCATCGAAGTGAAAATTGATAATCTGGGCATTCGCATGACTGGCGCAGATACGGCGGTTAGCGAGTTTCGCCAAACTTATCGCTCCAGCGAGTATCAGGATGTTGTCAGTAAAACATTGCACTGGCGTCGCGAAGCGGGACGCTGGATGATTACGCAAGAGCTGGTGAGCAAGTAAGTATCTTCGTGTTTTGGGCGCGGGGTTTTATATTATGACCCCGTAGCCCACTACGGATTATCCGCTAAAGTCTTGTGAAAACCATCCGCTATCCTAGCGTGAGCCCCTTGGTTTTATCCACCCGGCTCGGCATCGTACAGGGCAAACCCATCGAAAGATGGGGACGCAAAATTTCCGGTCTAAGGGGCATGGCCCTAGGATAGCGGGGTTGCTAGATGTCAAAGGCGCGTACGCGCTTCCTGACTCTGTCGCCTTCCCTTATTTCCAAACCGGTCGTACTATTTCGCTTGCCGCATGGCATGACATGACAAGCGAGTTGCAGCAGGAGAGGAACATGAGCGCTAACGAGAAAAAAGATATTCTGGATGCCTTGACTGAGTCCAGCAAAGGCCCCTCACCAAACGATTTGCGCATTTTGGAACGCTGCCGGGAAATGGCTGCGGGCAGTTTGTCTGGCGCATTGAAAGGGGTGTTGGATCGTTTGGTCGATGTTTTTTTTGAGCTGGCCGAAAAATCGGGCCAGATCGAAATGCAACATCTCTATCTAGAGGCGATGACCGTTGCGCGTGACAAGCGCTCCGCTATGGAGCATGGCTTTCGTCAGCATTTCATCCGAAAATTTAATGAAGCAGCCCGTGGAACGAACAACAAGCGCGCGAGTGCGAGTGACGATTCAAACATCGAGTTTGGATTGGTTGAACCGGATGAGCTGGAAGAATCTATCGCCATCCAGGAAATGGCAGCAAAGCTGAAGGGCAATTGCCGTGAAGAATTGTTTGCTTTGGATAAGCGCATGGGCGCGTTGCTGCAAGACCCAGATTTGACCTCGCACCGCAATCCGCTGGGGTCAGATGTGCTGGCGGGGGCCTTTCTGGAAGCGTGCCGCGAAACGGATGCCAGCATAAAAACGCGTCTGTTGTTTGTCACCATGTGGGATAAGCATATGCAGGACGGTGCTGTTTCTATGTATCAAGAGGTGAATCGGTATCTGGTAGAAAAGGGCATCCTTCCGAAAATCAAACGTGAAATTAAACGTCAAGGCTTGTCTCAGACGGCTGAAATGATTGTGGCTGCGGTTGAAGCCATGGAGTCTTCAGAAGATGGCGGCGATTTGTTCAGCACCATGCAGCATCTAATGGGGGCGGCGATTGCGCGTGGGACGATGCCCGGCATGATGCAGAATGCCTACGTGACGCAAGGCATGCCAGCAGGTGGCATGCCCGGAATGATGCAGGGCATGCCGGGCGGAATGCCTTACGGCGGCGCGGCACTGGCACACAATCCTGGGGTGCTTACTCAGTTGACGCAGTTACAGCACAATGATGTAGGCGTATTGGGCGTTGGTGTGCCGAGCGATGCCGCCGTCGCAGGCATGACTGCTGGAAATGTGAGCATTCTGCGTGATTTAAAATTCTCCGAACTTGGGGCATCACTTGGTTCAGTGGATGCCATGACGATTGATATTGTCGCCATGCTTTTTGATTTTATCTTCGAAGACAAAAAAGTGCCGGACCCCATCAAGGCGCTGATGGGGCGTTTGCAAATTCCGGTTTTGAAAGCAGCTATGTTGGATCAGGCTTTTTTCTCGAAGAAAAGCCATCCGACGCGGCGCTTGCTCAATATTGTCGCCGACGCGGCAATAGGCTGGGATACGGAAATAGGTCACGAATCGCCGCTCTATCAAAAAATTAGCGCGATTGTGCAAAACATTATTGATGGATTTGAAGACGATCTCGTGGTGTTTGAGCGGGCAGTCGAAGAATTCGAACAGTTTCTGGAAGAGCAGGAACGAGTGAGCGATGATCTGGTTGAGGTGTCGGTGGCCATGATCGAGACGCGCGAGCGCGAGCAAATCAAAGTGGAAGACGCACAGAATGCAGCCGAGGAATCGGTGCGAGCACGCGCGGCTGATATAGATGTGCCGGACACAGTCCGTTTGTTTCTGTGCCAAGAATGGATCAAACCGCTGCGTGTCGCTTTTCTTGATGGCGGGCCGGAGTCTTCAGCTTGGCTGGAATCGGTTGGGCTGATGGACGATTTGATTTGGAGTGTGCGCCCCAAGCTCACGCGCGAATCCCGCCAATACATGGTTAAAACCTTGCCCGGTTTGTTACGGCGTTTACAAGAGGGCATGAGCAAAGCAGAGATCAGCCAAGAAACGCGAGATCAGTTCATGAGCCAGTTGGTGAAATGCCATGCTTCTGCTGTCAAGGCAGGCTTTAACTCGCCAACTGAGCCGCAGCCGGCACCAGAAGACGCTTGGAAAGCCGCAGTACTGGCGCGCCATGCGATACAACAGCAGGAAGCGTCTGAAACCGCAGTTGTCTTGCCCTTCGTGCGCCCGGACAGCATGATTGACCAGCGTGAGGTGAAGCTGGAGATCATCAAACCGGTTATCGGCGGGGACAAGCTGGAGGTGGAAGAAATTACGATTGGCAGCGTAGGCTGGGTCGATCAAGAAGAGTTTGATGCGGAATCTGACGCCCTAACTTCCTTTGAGGTGCCAAGAAACGAAGTAGTCGATGAGCTTGAGGCAAAGCATTTGGTGGCCGAGCTCAAGCCTGGTGTTTGGGTTGAATTCAGCCATCAAGGCGAAGAACGGATGCAAGCCAAGCTCAAATGGATCAGTCCGCTCAAGAACGCCTTTCTCTTTACTGACCGCCAGGGAAAGCGCGCTGCGACCATGCCGCAAGGTAAGCTGGAAGCTGCATTTCGCATTGGAAGCGCGCGAATAATTGACGATTTACCACTGCTTGATCGGGCCGTCGATAACGTGATCGAGTCACTAAAGCAGGCTGCGGCTTAAGCGGCAAGATAGCGCGTCGCGCACAAGATTTCGTCAACCTGGCCGAGGCTTCAACACCCCTGAGCCTCTTTCAACCAGCGCAAGTAATGCAAGCCGTAGCGGTAGCCCAGTTGTACGCCTACCGCGAAGTCTTCGCTTCCATCCAATTGATCCTGCGGCGGCGATAATTGTGCGATGCGGTATGCATTGCCACGCAAATATCCATGCGCCATCTCTTGTGTCCAGCCTGTGCGGCGAGCTAAGCGGTATGCAGCTAAGTGAATAATTTCGGCCATGTCGTTTCTCCTTACTACTACCTAAGCAAGTCGCAGGCCAGGCGGCAAACAGTTGTTATTAGGTGTTCGGGTGTTTTTTAAAAAAGGGAATGGTTGTTTGTGGCTACCTATAGATGGTCTTTTAATACTGAAAAATAACAAAAAAATCCTTTAGTATTGAATGGCTTATGACATGTATGTATAGTTGTTAAAAATTTTAACAACAGCCTAGGGAGGCAACCATGAAGCAAAACATCACACGGAAATTTCTTTCAACTTTGGCTATGGCAGCAGTGTTTTCCACTGCTTATGCCGCAGATGTGCATTGGAGTTATGAAGGTGACACCGGCCCCGCATATTGGGGAGATTTGTCACCTGATTATCATCTTTGTAAAGACGGCCTAGCGCAAACACCGGTCAATTTGGCGAACGCAAGTGCCCAAAAGCTTGATACGCTGAAAATTGAATATAAAGACACGCCTTTATTAATCAAAAACAACGGCCATACCATTCAAGTCACCTACGGTTCTGGCAGCTATCTGACAGTTGGCAGCAAAAAGTATCAACTGCTCCAGTTTCACTTCCATACGCCAAGCGAGCATTTGAAAGATGGCCGCTCCTATGACATGGAAGGCCACTTGGTGCATATGGATGATTATGGTGTTTTAGGCGTGCTGGGTGTTTTCATGAAAGTCGGCAGCAAAGAGAATTCCTTTTTGAAACCGATCTGGGCGAATATGCCGACAACCGTAACCGAGACGGATGTTTCCGTTCCAGGCGTAATAATCAACGCCTCCAAGTTTTTGCCCAAAAATCGCGATTACTACAGTTATTCTGGCTCCTTGACCACGCCACCCTGTACTGAGGGCGTAAATTGGATGGTGCTTGAAGATTCAGTCAGCATCTCCCAGGCTCAGTTGGATCAGTTCCACTCTGTGATTGAATTTAATTCTCGCCCAGAGCAATCACTCAATGGTCGTACCATCAAAGTGCTAGACAACTAAGCTGAATTGTTAGTTGGCGGCCGAGCCGGGGCGAGTAAACGCGCCCCGGCTTTTTGTGCTTTAAATTGCCTATACGTAAGCAAATCAGTATAATGCGCGGCTCTCGTCGTCCTGGCCTGTGTCAGCCCGATGAACCGATTCTTAACCTTGCTTCACCGTTGCACACGGGAAGCAATATCCCAAAGGAGTGTGCATGCGTCATTACGAAATCGTATTTATTGTCCATCCGGACCAGAGTGAGCAGGTTCCGGGCATGATCGAGCGCTACAAGGCCACGATCACTACCCGCAGCGGCCATATTCATCGCCTCGAAGACTGGGGCCGCCGCCAGCTCGCATATCCAATCCAAAAAATCCACAAAGCGCATTACGTACTCATGAACATCGAGTGCGATCAGGTGACGTTGGACGAACTGGAACACGCCTTTAAATTCAACGACGCCGTGTTGCGCCACCTCACCATCAAGACCAAAGGCCCAGTCATTGAGGCTTCGCCCATGATGCGTGAAGAGCGGGCCAAGCCAGCTGTTGAGCGTGTTGAAGCGGTAGTCGAGGCGGCAGCGCCAGGGGCGTAATTAAGGTGTCGTGCAACCGGACGCAACTATGCGGCCGGCTGGAAACCAAAGGCGCTTTGCGCTTTAGCCCGGCGGGGGTGGCGTTGATCGAATTTACGATCTCTCACCGCTCCGAACAGGTAGAAGCAAAAGCGTCGCGAAAAGTGGAATGCGTGATTAGCGCGCTCGCGGCAGAAGCGGTAGCAGAACAAGTTACCAAGCTCGCCAAAGGTTGCCAGATCAAAGCCACCGGGTTTCTTGCCAAAGAGAGCCGTAACAGTTCAGCCCTGGTGTTGCATGTTCAAAAAATCGAGTTGATTGAATAGAGGTCAAAAAATGTCTCGTCAAATGTTTAAACGCAGAAAGTATTGCCGCTTCTCAGCGGAAGGTATTAAGGAAGTCGATTACAAAGACGTCGGCTTGCTCAAGGATTTCATCAACTAAAACGGCAAACTGATTCCGGCGCGTATCACCGGCACCAAGGCTCGTTTTCAGCGCCAATTGTCCGTGGCCGTGAAGCGTGCGCGTTTCTTAGCGCTGCTGCACTACACCGACCTGCACTAAGGAGCGCGCCATGCAAATCATTCTGATGGAAAAAGTCGTCAACCTCG
>JAYVBU010000176.1:0-3092 GCA_043750335.1 Betaproteobacteria bacterium
TCGGCGGGCACATCGCGCGACCATTCGAGTAGCAGCTCGTCCGGCAGCAGCCCATCGCTGATAGGGTGTGGGGTCGCTTCGATCTCGAACGTATGCATGGCGGTACGCGATGCGTTGACGCCCGGATTAGCGACCGCACTTAAAGCGATGTTGCGCTGCGCCAATTTGTCGGAGGTGGCTGGTTTTGCGCCGCTGGGAATCGGCGTCCCGGTAAATTCTATTTGCGCGACAAGGCATTGATGTTCGCCCATCAGCAAGGTTGGCAAACTGACCTTCGCGCCAGCCGAAATCGGCGTGGATGCTAGGTAGGCGTCGTCCAGATTGTTGTCGAGCAATGCGCCGAAAAATTTATTATTTTCGGCGACTGTAATGGCTTTCACATTATCGGTATCGGTTTGCCCGCTGGGGGAGGCTGCGCGCGTCGCCGCAAAGAAGGGAAAAGACAGCCATTCAGTCCCGCTGCTGGTGACTCCGGGGAGTGCAATCGGGGCCGCACCGGCGGTTTTCAAATAGCCTTCGATGGGTGTGCCCATCGGGGCGTTGTAGGTAAGCGCGGCGGTGGTTTGAGATGTGAAGACGCGAAAAAAAACACGCACAGCATCCGCCGCTGCCATTGTGCCGTTGCGCCGGACACGCGCCAGCGCAAAGTTATAGACTTTTTTGTTGGTATTTGTCGTGGTCGGAAAGGGGCTGAGCGCCGACGCAGACTGGTTGCCGGCTAGCGCCTCAAACTGTGCAACGCTTATCGACGTGGTGAGGTTGCGAATGAAAGTGAGTGCTTGGGCACGGCTCGCGCCATCGGCCAACGTTATGCCGTGTACGGTTTCGCCCTCGACAACCGGGAATACTTTGAGGTCCGAACTGAGCCATGTGGTGGTGTTGCCGCCATCGAGGTCGAGCATGAACGGATTTGCCGATTTGACCAACTGAATCCAGGCAGTGTCGGTCAATGGCACAGGCGCGGCCGCAGTGCTCAAGGTGGCGCTGACGGGGACGGTCTGAAATGCGCCAACAAAGCCGAATGCATCTGCGATAAACCGAAGCCTGTAGGTGAAAGTGAATCTCTGCAAACGCTCAGGCAGCGTCGGGTCGTCGCTGGAAACCGCTGTCGGGACGATTTCAATGGCGCTAGTACCAGATGGCATGATGGCGGGAGCCCAGCTTATGAGCTGTGCTGCCGTCGGCGAAAGCGTTGTGATGCCGCCGCCCGGAAACTGGCTGGGCTTGAGCCCATCAACCGTGACGAGGAGCGCGCCGTCGAACTGGGGATTCACGGTCACCTCATCCTGTCCGAACGTGCTCCGCTCCAGAATCAGGCTGATCGCCGGGCGCGGGCGGGCCAACCAATGGGTGATATTGACGAACACGGCTTTGATATCGGCAAAAATTGCTTCCGCGCCAGGATGCGCGAAGCCGTGGCCTTTTTCGGCATCGGGCCCGGTCCGCAACTTACGTGAGGCACTATTGATGTCGGTATCACCGGTCAAGTTGATATCAATGTAATGATGGAATGTTGCCCCGGTCACGACTCGCCCAACCCCCGCGCGACGCCCGTCATACACGCTCAACGAGTTGACAGTTTTCGGCGCGGAGATGGCATCATCAATGACAAACGCTCCTGTTACAGCATCTCGGTTTTGGAAACCAATGACCTCGCCTGTCGCGATGATTTCCGGCTTTGGCCAATCTCCCGCGACCATCGGAAACTCAGTGAATGACTGACCATCCAGCAGAATTGACTGCGTGTAGTCATACCCGGCAACTTCGCCCAGCACACGTCCCTCGTGCATGTGGTCTGGAAAAACGGTGATGTCGTTGCCATCACGACGCAATATCGGATGGGCCGGTGTGGTGGTCGGCGTGATCGGTTGCGGAACCGCATCCGATTGGTTTTCAAACCAAATGAACGGGGCTGGAAACTCGCTATAGTCGCCCAATGAGTTCGATCGCGTTGTGTCGGCCCGCGCGCTGGTTACGGGCGGGAAATTCCGAGGAAATCCAGCAGGCATCGGTGAAGCACTATCCCCCTCGCCATACCAACAGCGAGCCGCACGTACGCGGGGAATATGCCCGCACATGTCGGCCCCAACACCATCATGATCGCCCGTTGCGAACACGCCACCACCGGCATCCATGAAGCGCGTGATTGCTGCAAGCTCAGCGTCAGACAGATTAGTTGCACCGCTTGTGCCTAACATGTTGATGGCGTTGCGACCCTCAAAGCCAATCAGCCAAATCACATCATATTCAAGCAGATTGATACCCGCGCCGGTGAACGTGAACGTCTGGAGAGTTGCACTTGTATCGGCTTGGCGATGGGCTTTCGTTACCTGCATGCCGGCACTGGTAAGCGCACCGACCAGCGCGGTATAAGTAAAGTCCTGTGTGCCACCTGCACCCACGTCAAAACGATATGCGCCATCGAGAACAATCAGAACCTTGGTAGCCATCGCACACCTCCAGATCACCAAAAGAGAAAGATGAATTGCCCGATGTGGTCGCTTAGCGCAAGCCACATTACGGCCTCACTATTCAGGAAAGTGGTCGATGCGTAAATATGCAGAAAGGTCTATTGCGAAAGGTATAGCAGAGTGGAAGAAACAAGAATTTTGCAGCCATGGCAATGAATATTTGCCGATACTGGCGTCAATTTAGCGGGATGGCGCGGACAACTTTTAACGTGCGTGTTTGCCCGTTGCGTCAGCCACCAAAACAGCTATGCCCGAATGTCTGGCGTGATCTGCATTTGCATGCGCGTCATTTCATCTTTCAACCACAACTTGCGTTTTTTTAAGCGCCTAATTTGCAGCTCGTTTGGCTCGGCATCGGCGGTGAGGCGAGCGATGGCTTCATCGAGATCACGATGCTCGATACCCAGCTCGATAATGCGGTGTTTTATTTTTTTGATTTCTTCCGGCAGCATTTGGCAACCTCTTTGATTGGTCGTTTTTTCGTCAACGTTGCGCGCACCACGCGCGCCACATGTATTTGTACACCCGATCCAGTTGCTTGGCGCGGCGGCGGTGATCGCAGAGCGGCGACTGGGCGACTTGATTACGCAGACCAGCGCGCAGTGCGGTGAGGCGCGGTAA
>JAYVBU010000177.1:0-6809 GCA_043750335.1 Betaproteobacteria bacterium
TTATTACTCGCGCACAATCCGCACGGAGGCGAGCATTTAAAAGATTTGCTGGTGGGGCAAATCCTCTGGGTGAATTACGCGCAGCTACCCCTCGCGGCCATCGTCAGCCTGACCGTGTCTGTGTTGTGGTTTACCTTACGGCAGCGCATAGGTAGCGCGGGATTTTATGTCCTGTTCGCATTCGCTGTCACCGCATCGGTGCAGTTGGTCGGCATCTATTTAGTATTCGCCAGCCTCATCGTGCCAGCCATGGCAACGCGGCTGTATGCAGACCCCTCGCGCCAGGGCGTGGCCTATGCAATGGGCGCGCTGTCTTACGCCTTGGGCTTGATCGGTTCCGCGTGGTGGGATTTACCTTCAGGCGCGGTTATCGTGTGGGTGATGGCGCTGGTCGGCGTGTTGGTTTATGCCTTGGGCCCTCAAAAAACTGGCAATACACTGTAAATAAAAGCCTATTTCTAGGCTTGATGTATCTGGTGGCCTACCTTGGGCTTAGCAAAAGTTAAGTTTTTTCAATTTAATGTTTTATGCCTTGTGGCATGCTTTACGCACAGCGCATAATCGTTCGGCATGCCATGCAGATTGGGCATGTCCATTTCCTTCCCCCTGCTTGATGGGGAAAAGCACCATTCTGCTGACAAAAAAAACAAAATCAATTAAGACTGGAGGAGTCCCATGTTCTCAAATGCCCTGCGTCAATTATTCCTATTGTGTTTGTTCGTCGTGTTTGCCAGCTCGGCTTGGGCCACGGTCTATGTGAAGGCCGACGCCACCGGTGCTAATAATGGCGCGAGCTGGGCCGATGCTTACACCGATTTACAGACAGCACTGGCCAATACCGCCAGCGGCGAGATTTGGGTCGCGGCAGGCAGTTACTTCCCGAGTGCTACGGGGGATGTGAATGCGACCTTTCAGCTCAAGAATAACGTCGCCCTCTACGGTGGATTTAACGGCACCGAAACGGCGCTCAGCCAGCGCAACTGGACGAGCAATGTCACCGCTTTGAGCGGCGATCTCAATCACGATGACGTGTATGGAAATCCCACTTGGTATCTCGGCAGCCACGGTTTCAGCGGCTATGCCGGTAACTCAAAACGGATAACGAACGGCAGCAACACGGACAACAGCGCCGTGCTGGACGGATTCACCATCAAGGATGCGTCCTTATCCACAGCAGCTTATGAGTCTGGCGCCGGGATGTTGATCGTGAATGGCAGTCCCACCATTCGCAACTGCATCTTTTATCGCGGCTTGGCTTGGGTGGGCGCGGGCATGTATGTGGACAATGGCAACCCCATCATTGAAAACACCCAGTTCATAGAAAATTATGCGGTCCATGGGGCCGGAATTTATAGCACCGTCAATACACATTCGCTCACCTTAACGGACGACGCTTTTATCGGCAATACGATCAAGAGCTACAGCGACGGCTACGGCGGCGGCGTTTACTTTGGCGGCGCAGGTACGCTCACCATCACGCGGGGCCGTTTCGAAAACAACGAGGGTCTGGCTTTTTATACCATCCAGGATTACGGCACTGGCGGCGCGGGTGTGGCGGTGTTTGGTGGCAGCTTCACGATCAAGGACAGTATATTTATCGGCAACCACGCGCATTTGGGCGGTGGCCTTTATGCCGCTGTTGGCGGTTCGATTACCAACTCCGTTTTCTACAATAATTATGTGTACGGATTGGAACAGACCTTCGGCGGAACGTTTGGCAACTATGGCGCGGGCATTGCCGCAGGCGGTCTCCCAGGCACCCCGGCGGTTTTGGTGATTAATAGTGTTTTAGCTAAAAATACGGCAGGCGAGGGCGGGGGTATCGCAGCCTATAGCAGCACCGCCACAGATGTGCGTAACAGCATTCTTTGGAACAATACAGCGACGGGGGCCAACATCAGCACCCGCGCCGCTCAGATTACGGGAGCTTACAGCATAGATTACAGCACCATCCAGGGTCTGTTGTCGGATCCGTCCGGGGGTGGTCCCTATCCAGGTGGGAGCGAAGCCGATCCACAATTTGTCAATCTCGTCTTGAATGATTTCCATCTGCAGCCTACTTCCCCCGCGATTGATTCTGGCAACAATGCCGCCGTGCCGCTCACCACGCTGACTGACTTGGATAGCAATGCGCGTCGCGCCGATGTGGCTAGCATGCCGGATACAGGCTTGGGTGCTGCGCCTATCGTTGATCGCGGCGTGTATGAGTATGGTTCTGTGCCGCCCGCGCAAACGACGGATGTATCACTCACCGTCAAAGACAGCCCCGACCCGGTCACTACCAACACGACATTGACCTATACGCTGACCGTCTCCAACATCGGTACAGTAGCCGCCTCGAATGTGTCAGTGACGGATGTGTTACCTGCGAACGTGAGCATCACCAGCGCCACCACCACGCAAGGTAGTTGTGTGCGCGCCGCGACAACCACTTGCACCATCGGTACGCTGTTAGGTGCGGCTACTGCTACGGTAACGATTAAGGTCAAACCACTGCTTGCGGGCACATTGAGCAACACCGCCTCTGTCACCACCAGCACAGTAGAAACCGACCTCACCAATAACAGCGTAATTAACCTGACCACCGCGAATGTGGCTGTGCCGAAATGTGGTGGCGGTACTGCCAGCATCACCGCCACCACCTTGGATGAGAAGAACATCCCCGTCGCCGGTGCCAGCGTAAAGATCGCCGGGCCCAATGGTTGCGTCAGCACCCTCACGGCAAGCGCCACCACCGGCACGGCACAATTTAAAAAGCTCTCGATTGGCAGTTACACCGTCACCCCGATCAAGGCCGGATGCCCCTGGGCTCCCGCCGCACAAGCGGTGACGCTAGGCACGACTGCTGCTGTCACATTCGTGGGTGATGGATGTAATTAGCCGCCGCCATCCGGGAAGCAGGAGAAAATGCAAAGCCGTTCGCAACGGCGGTTTTGCATCGGGTGAGTACCTACTCCAAGCTCGAAACTTGATGTCTATTTTTTTAATGAGAGGAGTTTTTATGCGCTTACAACACCTTGCACTGAACCTAAAACTGCTTTGCAGTGTTACCTTTTTTAGCTTAGCCCTGCTCTCTGTTGAGTGTGCCGCCGCCACCTATACCGTGCTCCATGCCTTTACCGGCACGGATGGCGATTCGCCACAATCCACGCTCGTGCGCGCTAAAGATGGGAATTACTACGGTACTACCTACTATGGCGGCGCTTACGGTCCTTTTGGAACCGTGTATCAACTCACCGCTAGCGGTACTTTTACTTCAATCCATTCATTCAATAATACGGATGGCCGCAATCCTTCTGGCTTGATTGTTGGTAAAGATGGATATCTTTACGGCACGACGATGATCGGTGGCGCGTACGATTTTGGTACGGTGTTTAAAATCTCCACCACGGGTGTACTCACGACTTTGCACGATTTCACCGGCGCTGCGGATGGCGCGGGTAATGGCGCAGCCTTGACGCTGGGTGTGGACGGCAATTACTACGGCACGACAGTGGGGGGTGCGAATGGCTTTGGCACGGTATTCAAAATCACGCGCACGGGCGTGTTGACGACGCTGCATACCTTCGGCGCTGTGCCGGATGGCGCGTTGCCGAGATCGGGCTTGATTCGAGCGACGGACGGTAATTTTTACGGCACGACTTCGCAAGGTGGCGCAGGAGACTGTCAGGGCAATACGACGACAATCGGTTGCGGAACCGTGTATCAAGTTACAACAGCGGGTGTGGTGACTGTGCTGCATTCTTTCTTTTATAACGATCCGTCCGGCATCTATCCCTGGGCGGGCTTGGTGCAAGGCAAGGATGGTTTCTTGTACGGCTCGGCAGCAGTTGGCGGGTCGGGTGGCGGAGGCTTGTATAAGCTCTCTACGACGGGCACATTTACTTTACTCGCCAAATTCGGTCTCGGTTTTGGGGGTGTGTTTCCGGGCGCTTATCCTTATTCCAGCATGCTGCAAGCAGCGGACGGCTATTTTTACGGAACTACCCAATACACCGACCCCTATAGCTTGGGCGGTACGCTATACAAAATATCGGCTGACGGGACGATCTTTTCGGATTCATGGACATGGTCAGTGTTTGTCATCAACAATGGCGTGACACCGATTGGCGGGCTGATTGAAAGCCGCACAAAGGGAACGTTTTACGGTACCACGACGGATGGCGGTGCAAGCGGTTATGGCGTAATTTTTTCGCTGCTAACGCCTTAATACATTTTTTCAACTGAGAGAGCGGGATGGCGGCGTTAGGCCGCCATCCCGCTTTGTTTTACAAACCTGGTTATTCCTCCTAGAATCAAAGGGAATTCAAGAGGAAAGAAAAAACAGTGATCGAAATCAAGCTTTCCGTGCCCGAGTATCTATCGCATCCGAATCCACCAGTAGAAACCCGGCCCAAGCAGCTCAAAGAGTGGTTGGATGCCTTGCCGCTTGCAAACGGCATGGACGCCGGGCGCAAGCTGGCCGACGCAATGGCCGCTTTGAACCGCATCAAGCTGGCCGATGATGCGCGAATCAAATTACTAGACCTCTATCGCGCGAGCGCGCAGATGCTCTCGCCTTCGCTTCAGCAATTATTTGTGGGCAAACCCCTGCCCCTGCAAGACAAGCACAAACAAGCCGCAAATCTCTTGCGCGAAATGTTCACCGAGTTGGCGCATGGATACAAGCGGGCGCTGCTGGATATGGGTACGCGGCGCATGAGCTTTGGCACCAACAAACTGCTGCCGTTGGCGATAGCGCGCGCTATCGAATCTTTGGGTGTGGTGTTGGATGTGTATTACGAAACCTATCGTCCCTCGCCTGCGGATGTCTGGTTCGAATTGAATCAGCTCTACTGGTACGCAGCACGTCAAAATCTGCATGAGCAAGCGATTGCCGAAGACACGAAAGTGTCCGTCAATCAGCTGTACAAGCAAGTGTTGTTGATCGCATTGGCTGATCCCTACCGGCTGCATCAAGGGCAACTGGCAGAGGTAAAAACCTACTTGGCTAAATTTGCGAAACAGGCCGAGTTGCAACCCCTGGGTAAGGCCGATAACACGCACGGCTTATTTTTAGTGCGCCTGGATGGCGACAAACCGCCGAAAGCTTTAGCAAATCATTCGGGCGTTACCGATGGTCGCACGGACATTATCCTCAACACGATTCCCTTAGCGCGCATGGCGCACCAACATTTACAAGACATGGACGCAGACATCCCGCTGAAAAAAATTGGCTTGCCTGATGCGGCTAAGCAACCGGGCTATCGCGAAATGCTCAAGCGCTTAATCAAGCAGTGGGGCATCGCGCCCAAGCGCATTTTCAATCGCACCTCGGCGCATGCTGATTTACTCGTCTGCGGCGGCATTTCCTCGCTGCATCATGCCTTGAGCCAAGGCATCGACGCGCCTGTTCAAAATACCGAAAGCGGCGTGAAGATTACGGTGCAAGTGTCCGATCCTACGACGGACGAATACCAAGCTTACAATTGCGCCAATTGGCAGGTGCTAAACGAGAGCGCGGGCGGGGTGGCTTTATCCAAAGACCCGGGCAGTGCCGCAAAAATAAAAGTAGGCGATCTGATCGGCCTGTCGTCCAATGGCGCCGAAGGATCGGGTATCGCTATCGTGCGTTGGATGCAATCCACCGCTGACAATATGCTGGAGCTTGGCGCGCAGATGCTCGCGCCGCATGCGGAAGCAGTCGCAATTAAGCCGGTGATCGCCGCCGCTGACGCCTTGTTTCAACCCGCTTTGCTCTTGCCAGCTGTGCCTGCACTGAATCAGCCGGAGTGTATGGTGGCGGCGCGCGGTAGCTTTCAAGCGATGCGCGAATTCGAGGTGCAGTTTCATGGTACGACCCGTTCCGTGCGCGCGCAAAAACTGGTCGAGCAGACCGATAGCCTGGATTTATTTTTCTTTAGCTAGCGGCGCGGGCTGGGATAAAAAATCCGCCAGCGTCGGCGTCAGCGTTGCAAGGTGTTGCGCCGCTAGTTTGTCGAGCAGGGTTTGATACGCGTCCCCCGCTGCATTTTCCGTTGCGGCGTCGAACACAAATAATTTAAAAATATCCGCCGTAGAAATATCTTGTGGCGCGCGTGACAGCAGCCATGCATCTTTATCTGCGCGGCGCACAAAATTGGCCAGCGCCAGCTGATCGAGCAAGGCTTCTATATCTTCCAATCCCAAGTCGATTCGCTGGCGCAACCAGGACAGCTTCACGCTATGTCCCTCACGCTGCGCTTCGGCCAGGGCTTGCAGCAGACGGAGGGCCGTCGCGTAGCGCCAGCCAGGCGCGCGTGTCATTTGCCACGCGCTACCGCGCCAGTGCGAGAGCGTCGCGGCGATCACCGCGCCGAGCAAAATGACCAGCCAAGTAAAGTAAATCCACAGCAAAAAAACCGGGAAGGTGGCAAACGCGCCATAGACCAGCGTGTAGGTCGGGAAAGAGGTGATGTACCAAGCGAAAACGCGCTTCATCAACTCGAATGCGATACCGGCAAACACGCCGCCCACCAAGGCGTGTTTCCACGGCACATAGCGATTTGGTACCACGGCATACAGCAGCGTAAACGCCAAGGACATCAGTGCGACTGGTACTGTCTTGAGCGCCGCCTCACCCAGCCAGGGAATATCTTTTACATAGCCGAGCGACAGGCTGAGCAAGTAATACGTGATCGACAAACTCGCACCCAAAATGATCGGGCCGATCGTCAGCACAGTCCAGTAAGTGAGGAAGCGCTGCAACACAGTGCGCGCTTTACGCACGCGCCAGATCAGATTAAAGGCGCGGTCGATGGTATGCATCAATATCAGCGCGGTAATGGTTA
>JAYVBU010000178.1:0-6781 GCA_043750335.1 Betaproteobacteria bacterium
GTATCCGCTACCAGTGGCATGCGCTTGCGTCCGCCAGCAAGCCAGGGAACTAGGTAAGTACGCAATCGCGGTGCCAACGCCGGCAGCAGCCCCAGCCGATTACCTTTACCGATGAAATGTCCCAAGCGCAGACTGACCATCTGTGTGCCGCTCTGGCTGTTGGCGCGCATGTAGTGATCTAGCTCGATCAGCCGGTCGAGGTGCGGCCAGAAACCCGTATTGCGCGTGGGCGAACAATCGTCGTGTGGCGCACCATCATGATTAACTTCGCCGATCGCCACGCTGCTGGTTTGGATGAAACGCTTAACGCCGTGGCGGATGGATTGTTCGATCAAATCAGTGTTGGGCTCAAAAAAATGGGAGCGTTCCAGCTTGGCATGGCCCCACATAGCGGCCCACGACGCAGCATGGCAGACCACGTCAACGCCTTGCACCACATCGCGCCGGAAAGCCGGGTTCAGTAGATCACCGATGCGCACCTCCCCTTTGAACGCCCTGGACAGTTTTTCACGCGAGCGGCAAGAAGCGACCACTTCTACCTCGGGCTGCGACATCAGCGCCTTGAGCACATTACTGCCAACAAATCCGCTGGCACCCGTGACGAGAATACGCTGTATGTTTACGCAAGCTATGTTCATAACGAATCCTTTTGTGTAAGACGATCATCTTACTATAGTAATATGATCGTCTGACTGTCAAGAACGCAGACACCCTTATAATGACCAGATGGCAAAAAAACTACTGCTAGTGCCGGGGCAGGGAGAAACCGTCCGGCGTGAAATCGTCCAGGCGGCGAACCGTCTTTTCTACCACCGTGGCTACAACCAGACTTCATTTACCGATATCGCGGAAGCAGCTGGCATTCCGCGCGGCAATTTTTATTACTATTTCAGAAGCAAAGACGACATTTTGAGCGCAGTGATTGATGCCCGGATCGAGCACATTCGCACCCTACTCGCGGAGTGGGACGCGACTGAACCGGACCCACGTCAACGCTTAAAGTATTTTGTTCAGATGATCCGTGGCTCGGAAAAAGACTTGATGCGTTATGGCTGCCCCATGGGTTCGTTGAACATCGAGTTAGGCAAGGCGCAACCGGCGTTGAAAGCGAAAGCCAAGAAGATGTTCGATCTATTCATCGACTGGATGACACGGCAACTCGCCGCGCTGGGACAAGCGGACGCCGCGAAGCTTGCGCTGCAATCCATGGGACGTGTGCAAGGCGTTGCAGTCATGACGCAGGTTTATGGGGATCGCGAATTCCTGCGGGCGCAACTTGCGGAATTCGATACGTGGATCGAGTCACTACCAGGGTGACTATCCGCGAGCGTACCTGCGTTATTTCAGATACTCGACCCGCCCCCAATCAAAACAGGGCCCAGGATCGGTTTTGCGTCCCGGCGCAATATCCGAGTGGCCTTTTATATCTTGTATCGGATACGCCGCGCGAAGGGCGGCAGTGAGCGGGTTCAATACTGCGTACTGCGCGTCGGTGAAGGGCGCGGTGTCCGTTCCCTCTAATTCGACTCCGATTGAAAAATCGTTGCAGCGTTCGCGCCCACGCCAGGCGGATGCGCCTGCATGCCAGGCGCGCTGAGTGCAGGGCACAAATTGAATCAGCGCGCCATCGCGTCGAATAAAGAAGTGGCTCGACACTTTAAAATCTTTGATGATTTCGTAATAGGGATGCGCGGTCGGATCGAGCTGGTTGGTAAACAACTCGATCACCCCCGGCCCGCCAAACTGTTCTGGCGGCAGGCTGATATTGTGGATAACGATCAGTTGCACCGCGCTCCCCTCAGGCCGCGCGTCGAAATTGGGCGAGGGGATGAAGCGCGCCTCGCTGAGCAAACCGTTTTCGTCGATATTCATAGCGCTGCCAGTATAATGCGCGCATCCCCCAGAGTGATAGAACCCAGGAGCTTGATAAATGATCGTCGCTGAATTAATTTTGATGCTGTTTGTTATTTTGATCGCGGCAGAGGTATTCACCAATGCGCTGGAGCATCTGGGCGAGCGCTTGAAAATTTCGGAAGGCGTGACCGGTTCACTATTCGCGGCGGTGGGCACGGCATTGCCAGAAACCATGGTTCCCTTGCTGGCGATTTTTGCGGGGACGGCGAATTCACATGTGAATGAAGAAATTGGCGTCGGTGCGATCCTCGGCGCACCCTTGATGCTCTCTACGCTGTCGCTGTTTTTGATGGCGCTGTCGGTGCTCAAAAAACGCGGTTTGCAGGGCCATTTCAACCCGGAACGCAGCGGCTTTACACGCGATTTGAATTTTTTCCTGGGCGCATTTTCCCTCTCAGCGGTGGCGCTATTCGTGCCGCACACCGAACCCATTTATCGCGGCGCGCTGGCGACCGTCATGGTATTGATTTACTTCATCTACATCATGCTGACGCTGCGCGCGTCTGCCGGTTTGGTGAAGGACGGCCATGTCACCGAGGCGCACGAAAAGATGTTGCTGGCGCGTCTGGGCTTGCCCGAAAACATGGCGCTGATCGTGCTGCAACTGGCGCTGGGGCTGGGCTTGTTGGTCGCGGGCGCAAAGGGTTTTATTCATGGCGTGGAAGCGGCATCGGTCTTGTTTGGCATCTCGCCCCTGCTTTTATCTTTGATGATTATCCCCATCGCGACCGAGTTGCCCGAGAAAGTAAATAGCATTTTATGGATTCGCAAGCGTAAGGACACCTTGGCCTTCGGCAATATCACCGGCGCAATGGTGTTCCAAGGCACACTACTCCCAGCCATCGGCATCATGCTGACTCCCTGGGCACCGCAGCGCGAGGTGTTGGCTGGCATCGCTATCACGCTCCTCGCCAGCTTGTGGCTGCGCGTCATGCTGGCCCGAGGCCAATTAAAAGTTTGGCATTTAGGACTTAATGGCGTCTTGTATGTCACTTATTTAGTGGTTGCGCTGGCTTGATGCCATGCGCTTAGCGCGCTATATCCTGTAATAAATCAGCTTACTACTACGCTTAAGGCAAGCGTTTAGCCCGGCAAAATACTTCCCTCGTCCTAAAGAACTCCCTGGGGGCATCCGTTATTGTCCTAGCGTCGAAACAATAACCCCCAGGAGCGTTCCATGACTAAAAACCCGCAGCCTGCTCAGCTTGAGCTCGACAAACCCGCGCTTGATGCGCCGTCGATCAAACGCTCCATTTCAAATCGTCTGGTGTATTCCATCGGCAAAGATCCGATGACTGCAACCGACCGCGACTGGTTCTACAGCGCGGCGGCGGTGGTGCGCGAACGCTTGATCGAGCGCTGGATGGAAACCATGCGTAGCTATTATCGCGAGGACACCAAGCGCGTTTATTACCTCTCCATGGAATTTTTGATGGGGCGCACGCTGATGAATAGCATGCTCAACATCGGCTGCGATGAAGGCTTTCGCAAGGCGATGAACGACATGGGGCTGGAGCTGGAAAATATTCGCGATATGGAAAACGACGCAGCGCTGGGCAATGGCGGCTTGGGCCGACTGGCGGCGTGCTTCCTGGATTCGATGGCGACATTGGGTATCCCCGGCTACGGTTATGGCATCCGCTACGAATACGGCATGTTCAATCAGCGCATCGACAATGGGCAACAGGTAGAGCATCCGGATAACTGGCTGCGCTACGGCAATCCGTGGGAATTTCCCCGGCCGGAGGTGTTGTATCAAGTTAAATTTCATGGCCGGGTGGTGAATTACGCCGACGAGCATGGCCAAGCGCGCTTTCACTGGGTGGATTCGGACGATGTGATGGCGATGGCGCACGACTACCCCATTCCCGGCTACGACACCGAAACCGTGAACAATATGCGGCTGTGGGCGGCGAAATCGACGCGCGATTTCGATCTCGGTTATTTCAACGAGGGCAATTACATCCGCGCGGTGGAAGACAAGAACGAATCAGAGAATCTGTCCAAGGTGCTCTACCCCGACGACACCACCGAAATGGGACGTGAGCTGCGCTTAAAGCAACAATATTTCTTCGTGTGCGCGAGCTTGCAAGACATTCTCTATCGTTACGACAAATACCGGGGCAATTACGACGAGCTGCCGGATAAAGTGGCGATCCAGCTCAATGACACGCATCCGTCGATCGCCATTCCCGAGTTGATGCGTGTACTGGTGGACCTGCGCGGCTTGGAATGGGAGCATGCTTGGGATATCACACGCCGCACCTTCGCCTACACCAATCACACGCTGATGCCAGAAGCACTGGAAACCTGGCCGGTGCCGCTTTTCGAGCGCGTGCTGCCGCGCCACTTGCAGATTATTTACGAAATCAATCACCGCTTTTTGAAAGAAGTCATGCACCGCTATCCGGGCGAACAGGACTTGTGGCGGCGCATGTCGATCATTGATGACGCTGGCAGCAAACGCGTGCGTATGGCGCATTTAGCCATCGTCGGCAGCCACAAGGTGAACGGTGTAGCCGCGATCCATACCCAGTTGATGAAAGAAACGATCTTCGCCGATTTCCACCGCCTGTGGCCGGACCAGATCGTCAATATGACCAATGGCGTTACGCCCCGGCGCTGGCTAAATCAGGCGAACCCGGGCTTATCCAAACTCATCACCTCGCGCATTGGCAAATCTTGGGTCAAAGATTTAGACCAACTCAAGCGCTTGGAAGTCCTGGCAGACGACCCCGACTTTCGCGCCGAATTCGCCCAGGTGAAACACGCAAACAAAGCGCGTTTGGCAAAACTGATACAGGAGCGGCTGCATCTCACCGTCAACCCGGATGCGCTATTCGACGTGCAGATCAAACGTATGCACGAATACAAACGGCAGCTCTTGAACGTGTTGCACGTCATCACCCTGTATAACCGCATCCGCGCGGGTGCGGCCAGTGTGCCGCGCGTGGTGATTTTTGGCGGCAAAGCAGCACCCGGCTACCAGATGGCGAAGCGCATCATCCGCCTCATCAATGACGTGGCGGATATCGTCAATAACGACCCCGTGGTAGGCGAGCGTCTCAAAGTTGTGTTCATTCCAAATTACGATGTATCGACCGCAGAAGACATCGTGCCCGCAGCCGATCTATCGGAACAGATTTCCACCGCAGGTACCGAAGCCTCCGGCACGGGCAATATGAAAATGTCGCTCAACGGCGCGCTGACTATCGGCACCATGGACGGCGCAAATGTGGAAATCCACAACGAAGTCGGTGCAGAAAACATTTTCATCTTTGGCATGCGCACCGACGAAGTGGCGCAATTAAACGCCAACGGCTACAACCCGTGGATACACTACGACGCCAACCCGGAATTAAAACAGGCGTTGGACATGCTCAATAGCGGCTATTTCTCACCGGAAGATCACGACCGCTTCAAGCCGATTTTCAACGCGCTCACCTACCATGGTGACCATTACATGCTGCTTGCCGACTACGCTTCCTATATCGACTGCCAGCAACAAGTGGAAAACCTCTACCGCGATAAAGACGCTTGGACGCGCAAGGCGGTAATCAATGTGGCGAATATGGGCAAGTTTTCTTCTGATCGCACCATCCGCGAATATTCGGAACACATCTGGCACGCGAAGACGGTGGTAAGCAAGCGGGGTACGGAAAGGTAGCGGGGGGCGGATCGGGCAAGGCGGCATCTGCTCCCTGGCCTTATTCGATTCCCAAGCGCTCTAGCCGGTAGCGCAAGGCGCGAAACGTAATCCCCAACAGTTTCGCGGCGGCTGTTTTGTTATGGCGGGTTTTTTCCAGCGATTCCAGAATGGCTTCTTTTTCCAAGCGATCTAAATAATCTTGCAAGGGCCATTTTGCGCCCGGCTCATGCGCTGCCCGATCTTCTGCTTCCGCTGCGCTGAGGTATAGGTCATCAGAGCCGATGCTGTCGCTGCTACAAAGTGCTAGAGCCCGTTCCAGAATATTTTCTAACTCGCGCACATTGCCGGGAAAAGAATAGCCCTGCAAGGCGCTGATGGCAGGCGGCACAAGCTGCGGTACAAGGCTGCCGGACTGTTTGGCCACCCGTTCAAGGATGGCTTGTGCGATCAGCGGTATATCCTCGTGCATCTCGCGCAACGGCGGCATTTTGAGCTCGATCACGTTCAGCCGGTAGTACAAATCCTGGCGGAATTTCCCGTCCTCAACCAGACCCGACAAGCTTTGGTGGGTTGCACTGATGATGCGCACATCGACCGGTTCTTCTTGTGTCGCGCCGATCTTGCGTACTTTTTTTTCCTGAATCGTGCGTAATAGTTTTACCTGCATTTGCAGCGGCAGATCAGCCACTTCATCCAAGAATAGTGTGCCGCCATGCGCCGCTTGAAAGAAACCATCCCGGTCGGCATCCGCGCCCGTAAAGGCACCTTTTTTGTAGCCGAAGAATTCGCTCTCCATCAAATTTTCAGGGATTGCGCCGCAGTTTACGGCTACGAAAGGCTGCGCTTGGCGCGCGCTTTTTTCATGGATCAGGCGCGCCGCCAGCTCTTTGCCGCAGCCTGATTCGCCCGTGACATAAACCGGGGCTTGACTGCGCGCAAGCTTGTCGATCAGTGTGCGCGCTACCTGAATCGCTGGTGATTCGCCGAGCAGAGTATATTGGGTCGATTCCTGCCGGGCGGGCTCGGCGACCTTCAGCGCAGATTTCACCAGCGCGCGCAATTGATCGAGCGAGACGGGTTTGGATATGTAATCGAACGCGCCCGCTTTGAGCGCAGCGACAGCGTTGTCGGTGCTGCCATAGGCGGTAATCACCGCGACCGGCAGCTCCGGGTAATGCTGTCCGATGTGTTGTACGAGTTCGAGGCCGGTGCCGTCCG
>JAYVBU010000179.1:0-3069 GCA_043750335.1 Betaproteobacteria bacterium
AGGCGCGATGCAAACTGATGTGGAATGATCGTTGGATGGGTGGGCCGGTGGCAAAATGCCTCTGTTTTAGACGGCATAGCCCAATCAGGCTAGAATGGCCGCGCCAACCGGGACCCCGCCATGAATTCAGCTAAAAACATCGAACAACTTATTGCGCTTGCCGTGCTCGTGCTCTTGATTATGGGTACTTATCTCGTTCTGCGGCCTTTCATTTCGGCGCTGCTATGGGCGGGTTTGCTGTGTTACGCAACTTGGCCGGTGTTACTGCGGGTCAATGTTGGGTTGAAGTTGCGACGCGGCTGGGCGGCGGCCCTGATGTGTGTAACGATTGCCCTGGTCTTGGTGGCGCCGTTTGTGATTGTCGTGGCGTCGTTGGCCGATAATGTGGGCCGACTGAATACCATGGTGCAATCGTTTCTCGCGCAGGGCTTGCCCGCGCCGCCGTCTTGGCTGGCTGGCCTGCCCTGGGTGGGCGAAAAGGTGCATGCGTTCTGGCTGGCCGCAACAACCGACAGCAGCTTGTTGATCGAGCCGATGAAACGCGCCCTGCCAGAGATCAGCAAATGGCTGCTGAGCCACAGCATTACGCTGGGTAATGGCGTACTGCAACTTGCGCTCTCGGTGTTCATTTTATTTTTCCTTTATCGCGATGGCGAGGCGCTGGCACAGCGCATGGATACGGCGATGCAGCGTATCGGCGGCGAGCGCGCGCGCACTTTGTTGCAACTCGCCGGCAGCACGGTAAAAGGCGTGGTGAATGGCATCCTCGGCACTGCTATTGCACAAGGCATTCTCGCGGGGATCGGCTTTTTAATCGCGGGCGTACCGGGCGCACTGTTGCTAGGACTCGCCACTTTTTTCTTATCGGTCGTGCCGGTGGGGCCGCCGCTGCTGTGGTTGCCCGCCGCCGCTTGGCTGTATTACCAAGGCGAAGTGGGATGGGCGATTTTTATGTTGATTTGGGGTGCGGCGGTGGTCTCTAGCGTGGATAATTTTTTAAAACCGTATCTGATTAGCCAGGGGGCTGCGCTGCCTTTCATTCTGGTGCTGCTCGGCGTACTCGGCGGCTTGGTGGCTTTTGGATTTGTCGGTGTATTTCTGGGGCCAACCTTGCTTGCGGTAGGCTATAGCTTAACGCGTGAATGGACGCTGAACCTCGCCACCAACACCCCGGTACAATCGTGATATGGAACTCAACACAAGTACGCTGAAGCAAGTAAGCGATGCGCTGAATGTGATGTTGCCCGGCGTGGAACCGGCAGATAAAGTGCTGTCACGATTTTTTCGTGAGAATGCACAACTTGGCGCGCGTGATCGTGCCTTTATCGCAGAAACGGCATTCAGTGTATTGCGCCATAAACGCTTGCTTGAAACGCTCTCGCAGCACCACACCGGGCGCGCTTTAGCGTTGAGCTATCTGGTGCGGCTGGGCGGCATGAGTCTGCGGCAAATTGGGCCGTTGCTCAAACGCGACGAGTTGGAATGGTTGACGCAAGTAAAAGCCGCCGACATGAGCCAGATACCGCTCGCGGTGCAGCTTGATCTCCCTGATTGGCTATTCGATATGTTGAGCGCGCAAATGCCGCAAGACGAATTGGTGCGTTTGTGCCGCGCGTTGCAACAACCCGCACCGCTGGATTTGCGCGTGAACACGCTACTCGCCACACGCGAAGAAGTACTGGCCAAACTTAAGTCCGACGGAATCGAAGCCGAAGCCACGCCCTACTCGCCTATCGGTGTGCGTCTGAAAGATAAACCCGCGCTCTCGAAAAATCGTTTATTCGTCGCAGGCAAAATTGAAGTTCAAGACGAAGGCAGTCAATTACTTGGGCTGTTACTCGCGCCGACGCGCCACGACACGGTGGTGGATTTTTGCGCCGGTGCGGGCGGCAAGACACTGCACTTGGGCGCAATGATGAATTCGCAAGGGCGGCTATATGCCTTCGATGTTTCGGAAAAGCGCCTACAAAAAATGAAGCCGCGCTTGAAGCGCTCGGGGCTTTCAAACATCCATCCGCAGTGGATCAAAAATGAAAACGATACTCACATCAAACGCCTCGCGGGCAAAATTGATCGCGTGCTGGTAGATGCACCGTGCAGTGGCCTGGGTACACTGCGCCGCAACCCGGATTTAAAATGGCGGCAAACACCGCAATCGGTCGAAGAATTAAGCGCCAAGCAAACGTCCATTCTCGCTTCTGCCGCACGCTTGGTGAAGGTGGGCGGGCGTCTGGTGTACGCCACGTGCAGTTTGCTGGAAGTGGAAAACGAAGCCATCGTGCGCGGATTTTTAGAACAGCACCCGGATTTTTCTCTGCTAAATGCGGGTGAATTATTGCAACGCCACGACACCCCTTTAACGACCGGCGAGTTTCTCAAACTGAACCCTGCCGAGCATCACACCGATGGTTTTTTTGCGGCGGTATTCACGCGCAAATAAACGCTGGGGGTGATTTTTGTGCTTTTTAATTAGATCGGTCGCATCCATGCCCAGCAAACATTTTTTCTCGCTTTTCTTATGTGTCATCGCCTGCAACGCCAGCGCGCTTGAGGCCGGATCAAAACCCTTGCCCGCCACCGGCACGGTGCAAATTGCCTTCACGCCAGAAGAAGACGCAACCGGCCTGATCGTGAAAGCCCTGCGCGAAGCCACGAAAACCGTGCGCGTCCTAGCCTATAGCTTTACTAGCAACGAAATTTCATTCGCCTTAATCGAAGCCAAGCGGCGCGGCCTCGATGTGCAAATCGTCGCCGATGCCGAGCAAATTCGACGACTGGAACACAACAAAATCGGGCTAATGCATCAAGCGGGCGTGCGCGTCTGGATCGACGAGCAGCACCAGAGCGCGCATAACAAAGTGATGGTAATCGACGGCGATACAATTGTTACCGGCTCGATGAATTTTACCTACTCCGGCCAATTCAAGAATGCAGAAAACGTGCTGATACTGCGCGGCAATAAAGCCTTGGCCGACGCCTATAGCGCAAATTGGCAGCGCCACCACAACCATGCCACCCCCTATCACCCATGACCGAGACTACCGCACACAACCTGCTGTTAGAAGCCTT
>JAYVBU010000180.1:0-6768 GCA_043750335.1 Betaproteobacteria bacterium
ATAGATGCGTTAAGCAACCAGCCTGAACAAGCGGCGCGGCAAATCAATGCAGCCGTGGAAAATATCGTGCGCGCTTGTCCTGCCCAATTTCTGTGGAGCTATAACCGTTATAAAACGGTGCGGGGTGCAATGCGATGATGCGCTTGTTGATCGCTGGTTTTTGGTTAGTGCACTTTTTGCCTTTGGCGCTGTTGAACCCGCTGGGCCAGGGCGTAGGCTGCTTATTTTATTTGTTGGGCCGCGAGCGGCGCGAGGTCGCGCGCACCAATATGCGTTTATGTTTTCCCGCGCTGAGCGAACGCGAGCGAGAGCGGCGGGTGCGCCTGCATTTTCGTGCCTTTGGCCGCAGTGTTTTTGAACGTAGTTATTTGTGGTGGTCGAGTGCTGCGCGGCTTAAGCGTCTCGTCCACATAGAGGGCATTGAACATTGGCAAGCAGTGCGCGGCCAGCCGCTTATCCTGCTTGCGCCGCACTTTGTCGGGTTAGACATGGGCGGCTCGCGCGTATCCATCGAGGCGCAAGTGGCCTCCATGTACAGCAAGCAAAAGAACCCACAGCTTGATCGCTTCTTGCTGCAAGGCCGACGCCGCTTCAATGCGCCGCGCCTGTTCTCGCGTCAGGACAACGTGCGTAGCGTGGTCAAGGCGATGCGCGCAGGACTTCCCTTTTATTATTTGCCGGACATGGATTTTGGCGCGCGCGATTCAATTTTCGTGCCCTTTTTCAACGTATCTGCCGCGACGATTACCGGCGTCTCCCGACTCGCACGCTTAGCCAATGCGCGCATCGTGCCTGCGGTGACACGTCAGCTTCCCGTTGGCCAAGGCTATGAGCTGACGTTTTATCCGGCGTGGGAAAACTTCCCCAGTGACGATATCGCCGCTGATACGCGCCGCGTGAATGCCTTCATTGAAGCGCGCGTTTTAGAGATGCCGGAGCAGTACTACTGGTTGCATAAGCGCTTCAAAACGCGGCCTGAAGGTGAAAAAAAGTTGTATTGAATTAGATGGATCGGGTGTGCGGCGATTTCTATGGTGGTGAGTGAGTAAGCGCGTTCGTGGCTTCAAACCGATGCGGCAAGTGATCGGCATATGCTTATATTCGTACGCGGTTGAGAAGCGTTTTTTATTTTTTGTGTGCGCCCAAAAAATTGTGTTTTTAAGGCAAAAAAAGCTGTTATCACGCATTTTAGTTGTGTTACGATTCTTCGCACCCGTACCACCACACATTCCACAAGGAGGATTCAGTAATGGCAAAAGCACCAGCAGCCAAGGCAGCAGCCGCAACAAAAGCACCGACCAAATCCGAAATCATGGCGCAAATCTCGGCCGATACCGGCATCAGCAAAAAAGATGCAGGCGGCGTGTTGGCCTCCCTGGCTGGCATGATGGGAAAATCCCTCAAAAAGAATGGCAACTTCGTGATGCCGGGTCTGTTGAAAGTTAAGGTCGTTGCTAAGCCCGCGACCAAAGCACGCAAAGGTGTGAACCCCTTTACTGGCGAAGAAATGATGTTCAAAGCCAAGCCGGCGCGCAAAGCCGTCAAAATCCTGGCGTTGAAAGCACTGAAAGACATGGTGTAAATCGTTACCGCTTTTCCGGCCGGGCGTGCCCGGTCGGAATTTCCCGCGCAAGTCCCCTCGTTTTCCGTTTTACCTTCCATAGTCAGCAAGCGTTTCTGTGTGCGAGAGCACAGAGTATGATTCGCCCAATCTTTCCGATTCGCCGCATTCATGCTATTTCAAAATCCTGCGCCAAACGAAATTAAAGCCTTGTTCTCCCGCGTGAAGCATATCGCGGTGGTGGGACTGTCGCCCAAACCGAATCGTCCGAGTTATACCGTTGCGCGCGCGCTGCAGGGCTTTGGCTACCATATTGTTCCGGTACGCCCGGCAGTGCAGGAGGTGTTAGGCGAGCAGGCTTATCCGAGCCTGTCTGACGTGCCCGGCGCTATTGATTTGGTAGATGCTTTTCGCGCCGCAGAACATTTGGATGCGCTGGTGGATGAGTGCATCCGTCTCCGTCTCCCCGCCTTGTGGATTCAAGAGGGCATTGTGAATGAAGCCGCCGCAGAGCGCGCACGCGCCGCCGGGATGTTCGTGGTGATGGATCGCTGCATTTACAAAGAATATGTTTCGCTCATGGCTTAAATATATTTGGCTGCTGTCGCCACTCATGGCGAGTGCCGGTGAGCTGGAGCTTGGGCTGGCCGCGTACCACGCCAAAAATTATGGACAGGCTTTTATGTACTTGCAGCCGTTGGCGGAAGAAGGTGTGCCCGCAGCACAATTCACGCTGGGCGAGATGTATCGGCGTGGCCGCGGTTTCGTGCAGAGCGCGCCCGAAGCGCTCCCGCTATTGAAGCAAGCGGCAGCGGTTAACTATCTGCCTGCGCTCAATGCGTTGGGCGAGATGCATGAGGTGGGCGAAGGCGTGGCGCAGGATTTTGCAGCCGCCGCTCAATGGTTTCAAACAGCAGCGGATGCAGGCGATGCAAAAGGCCAATTGAACCTGGGCCTACATTACCTGCGCGTAGAAGAAGTGCGCGATTTCGCTCTAGCCGCCCAGTGGTTCAAGCGCGCGGCGGAGCAGGGAGAGGCCCAGGCGCAATATTTTTATGCGCGGCTCCTGCTCGATGGAAAAGGCGTCGAACAGAGTACGGAGCAAGCCATGGATTGGCTCGCTCAATCCAGCGCACAGGCGTATGCACCCGCGCGGCGTTTTTTGCGGCTGCTGCAACAGGAAGAAACGCCCGACCGCAATCTTGCCCTGCGCGATCTTAAACGTTACCTCTCTGCTGGCGTAGCAACGCTGGACGCTATCGCTACCGATGCCAGCTATGGCATCGACAAAACCAATCCGATTAAACCCGGCCCTGGTTTTGAATCTGAGTGGCGCTACCTTAACGCCTTGCGCGGGCCGAACGGCGAGATCATCCATTACCAACGGCTGGGGCATTGCTGCGCCTTCAACACCGATGCAGTGGAGCGAGGTAAGGGGTTCCTCGATCAATACGAGCTGACTTATGATGGCTTGGCCCAGCCACTTATCTTGTATCTCAATATGTTCGAGGAAGCGCAAGCGCAAGCCCCGCTAGGTTTGACGTTTACCCACGAAAAAGAGGAGTGATCGCTGGCCGCAATCCGCTGTGCAAGCCCGGCTGGCTATTCTGGGCAATCCCCGTATAATCCGCAGCTTCCGTACGCCCCGCCAATCAGGCGTACCGGTCATTTTCTCATCTGATCTTTTCGATCTACTAATTTCGTCTGCCTCGATTGGTGTCGCGCAACGCGCGTGATAGGCCGTCGCAGGAGCAATAAATTGACTACTGAAATTCATTTCGCCGACCTCGGTCTGGCGCAACCTATTTTGCTCGCCATTACTGATGCGGGCTATACCGTGCCGACACCGATTCAGGCGCAGGCCATTCCGCTGGTGTTGGCCGGGGGCGATCTGCTGGCCGCCGCGCAAACCGGCACCGGCAAAACCGCCGGCTTCACCTTGCCGATTTTGCATCGCCTCTCCACGCAACCCTTGGAGAATATGCGTCCTGGTCGCCCGCGCAGTTTGATTTTGGTGCCAACACGCGAGCTTGCGGCCCAAGTCGAAGCCTCAGTGAAAAAATACGGCAAACATCTCGGACTGAACTCGATGGTCATGTTCGGCGGAGTCAATATCAACCCGCAATACAAAGCGCTCAAAGGTCGCGTGGATATCTTGGTCGCGACACCAGGCCGCTTGCTCGATCACCTCGGACAAAAAACCGTGGATTTGTCTGGCGTCGAAATCTTGGTGCTGGATGAAGCTGATCGCATGCTGGATATGGGTTTCATTCGCGACATCCGTAAAATTCTCGCGCTGCTACCCAAGCAGCGGCAAAACCTCTTGTTCTCCGCTACCTTCTCGGATGAGATCAAAACCCTGGCCGATGGCCTGCTGCACAATCCGGGTTTGGTGGAAGTGGCGCGGCGCAATGCGGCTTCCGAGCTGGTAGAGCAATCCGTGTACTTGGTGGCGCAGGATCACAAGCGCGATTTCTTGGCGCATTTGATTAAGCAAGGGGATTGGAAACAAGTGCTGGTATTCACCCGCACCAAACACGGCGCCAATCGCTTGGCGGAAAAGCTGGTCAAAGATGGCATCCCTGCTGCCGCGATTCATGGCAACAAAAGCCAGGCGGCGCGCACCCGCGCGCTGGCGCAATTCAAAGACGGCGTGATGCCGGTGCTGGTCGCGACTGACATTGCTGCGCGTGGGCTGGATATCGAAGAACTCCCTCATGTAGTGAATTTTGAGCTGCCGAATATCTCGGAAGACTACGTGCATCGCATTGGCCGTACTGGCCGCGCAGGCAGTAGCGGTGCCGCGATCTCGCTGGTGGATCGGGAAGAAATTAAATTTTTGAACGCCATCGAGCGTTTGCTCAAGCGCGAGATTCCGCGCCTATCAATCGACGGTTTTGTCCCTCCGGTGCGTACCGAGCCGGAAGCACCGCGCCCACCCCGCCAGCAGCGGCAGCCACCACGCCAAGGTGCGCCGAAACCCCGTTCGGGTGGACAGCGCTCGAGCGCACCGCGCGCAGATGCGCCGCGTACCGGCCCCACGCAAGCGCGTACGGGCGCACCCAAAAAACCGCATGCTGATCGTACACAGCAACGCCCGAGCCGCCCGGCGCAAACCGAGCAGCCGACAGAAGGCATGTCCGAAGCGGCTCGCCATCAAATGATGGCGGACAATCAATTGCGCGCAAAAAAATTGGCAGAAGCCAATATTTTGAATCCAAAACCCAAAGCAGCGCTGTTCAGCCCCAAGACGCATAACCGAGGGCGCTAAACATGCGCATCTGGGTTGATGCGGATGCCTGCCCGGTAGCGATTAAGGAAATATTGTTTCGCGCCGCTGAGCGCACACGTATCGCGACGACCTTGGTGGCAAATCGCCTGCTGCGTGTGCCCGCCTCGCCCTATATCAAAGCGGTTCAAGTGCCGCATGGCTTCGATGTGGCGGATAATAAAATCGCTGAGCAAGTTGAAGTCGGTGATCTTGTCATCACCGCCGATATTCCGCTCGCAGCGCAAGTGATTGAACGGGGCGGTGTGGCGCTCAATCCGCGCGGCGAGTTATATACGCTAGAAAATATTCGTGAGCGCTTGGGCCTGCGTAATTTTATGGAAGAGCTGCGCGGTAGCGGCGTCGATATCTCCGGCCCGGCGAGCTTTAGCAAGAGCGATTGTCAGGCTTTTGCCAAACAGTTGGATCGGTTTCTGGCGGGTAAGCGCGTTGTTTAATGTACCAAGAAAACTTTGCCACAGAGGACACAGAGAGCACAGAGAGCACAGAGGGTGCGGTGCTTTTTCACCGTTGGGTGGTTTTCTCTGTGATCTCTGTGGCAAGATTTTGAATTGTTTGGCTGTTCAAATTAATTTTGTTGATCTATGGAAAAAATCCGTCTCTCTAAATTGATGTCCGAGCAGGGCCTCTGTTCGCGCCGCGAAGCCGATAGCTATATCGCACGCGGTTGGGTGTTGGTGGATGGTGTGCGTATTACTGAGTTGGGCACACGCATTCTGCCCAACCAAAAAATCACCCTGGATAAAGCCGCCGAAGCCAAGCAGGGCGCGCGGGTGACCATCTTGCTCAACAAACCCATCGGCTTCGTTTCAAGCCAAGCGGAGAAGGGCTACAAGCCCGCCGTCTCGCTGATCTGTGCCGAGTCGCGCTATCGCGACGACCGCGCCAAGCAACACTTTACGCCCGCCGATTTGATGGGCTTGGCCCCGGCGGGCAGGCTCGACATTGATTCTCTGGGCTTGCTGGTGCTCACCCAAGACGGTCGTATCGCCAAGCAACTCATCGGCGAAGATTCGGATATCGAAAAAGAATATCTGGTGCGAGTGGAAGGTAAATTATCCGCAGCAGGTCTGAAGCAGTTGAACCACGGCTTAAGCCTGGATGATGAGGCGCTTAAACCGGCCAAGGTCAGTTGGCAAAACGAAGACCAACTCTGTTTCGTATTGAAAGAAGGCAAGAAACGCCAAATCCGCCGCATGTGTGAATTGGTAGGCTTAAAAGTCGTGGGCTTGAAGCGCATTCGCGTCGGCAAAATAAAACTGGGCGACCTGCCCATCGGCAAGTGGCGCTACTTGGGCGAGGGCGAACAGTTCTAGCGTCCGAATTTAAAAGCTATTCACCACGGAGTACACAGTGGACACGGCGTAAAACCGTATGACAAAAAGCAAAAATCGCGTGTATTACGGGGTGCAGCATTTCCCTTCGTTTCATGGTTAAATTCCCCACATGAAACTCAAATTTTCCAAAATGCACGGCCTGGGTAATGATTTCGTTGTATTCGACGGCGTCACACAGCAGCTTGCCCTCAGCACCGAACAGTTGCGCCTGATCGCCGACCGTCACTTCGGCATCGGTTGCGACCAAATTTTACTGATCGAAAAACCCACTCGTAGCGACACTGATTTTCGCTATCGCATTTTCAATAGCGATGGCGGTGAGGTGGAACAGTGCGGCAATGGCGCGCGTTGTTTTGTGCGTTATGTTCACGATCATGGCCTGACCGATAAAACCGAAATTCGTGTAGAAACCTCCACTGGCATCATCGTGCCGCGCCTGGAAGCGGATGGCGCGGTGACTGTGAATATGGGCATGCCGCGCTTCGAGCCAACAGATATCCCATTTCTGAGCGATCACCGTGCACCGGCCTATCGCTTGTCCTTGCCCGACAAAATTATCGAGATCAGCGCAGTTTCCATGG
>JAYVBU010000181.1:0-6759 GCA_043750335.1 Betaproteobacteria bacterium
GGCAAACTTAATGCTGCCAAAATGCGCTTGGTTGAAGCGGCGTTACGCATGCACTTGGGGCTAAGCGGGTAAGCGCAGCGGGGCTGAGCAAACGCTCACACAGCAGGCTGCGGCAGCTTGCCTTTGATCTGAAAGCTCGCTACGGGAAAATCATGCACGCCTGCGCCGTGGCGGGCATAAAACCGCACTTGCTCGCCGGAGGTTTCGCACAACCAGGCTTCCAAAAATGTAGGCGCAGGCTGCGCCAGTGCGGCAGGGGTAAACAGGGCGACGTTGATCCCGCCTGCCGCATCGCGCGCGGATTCGAACTCGAAAGCTTCGACTCCAGCGGCGCGTAGCGCGCTGCCGAGTGCCTGGGTTTGTCGATAATCGCCGGGGTTGGTCAGCGCTTTCCGATGTGACACGAATGGCGGCGCTTGAAGTTTGAGTCCGCGCGCCGTTTGATATTCCGCCCCGAACAAGGTGTGTTGCGTGACGTAATGCTTTACCGGTGCATGCCGCATCCCATGCCAGAACACGAAGCGGTAGTAAGCTGCTTCGGCCAGCACGGTCGCATGCGTTAAGGAGCCGTAAAACAAACTGGGTTCGGTGCGCGCACCAAAACGGGAACCGTGTACTAGCGGCGGATAGCGAAATGGCGTGGCAAGCAGATAGTGCAAATGCTCGCTGCCCCGGCGCGGCGGCGGTTTGGTGGCGTCCAGCATTTCCTCCAGCACGGCCTGCCGCTCGAGCGAATGCACTAGCTGGTTGGTAGCCACTTGCTCCTGGCTTTCCACCAGCCGACACAGGGTTCCGCCGAGTGGGCCGGGCTTAACCTTGGCTAGGCAGGCCGGCCAATCCACCACCTAGAGCTTGCCTCGCATGGCATCCAGGTATTCCAGCACGCGGGTTAAACCTTGTACGGTTTTGATCTGTTCCACCGGCACGCCGCCGGTGTGCAGATTATCGGTGCGCATCCAGTGCCGCATCTGTGCAGGCGCGCCGCCCACCAGCACAAACAGCGCCCTATAAGCCCGGATCAGCAGGAGCGCGAGTTCGCCCGGCTTGGTGTCAGGCTCGATGCGGCCGCGGCTGATCGCCGAGCGATCCTTGCCGATCACCTGCCCCACCTCGGCCTGAGTCATGCCCAAGGCCTTGCCCGCATTGTGCAAAGCTTCAGCCAGCACCTCAGCCTTATCTACTTGATAAACCTGTGCCAATCCCATCGCATGCTCCATCGTCAAAAATGCGCTATTCGCACATTATATTATAAAAATGTGTAAATTACACGTCACTCAGGGCACAAATACCCGGCTAGGCGAAAACAACGGTTTAATCCTTCGCACAAAACAAAGCGAGCACCCGAATCATCGGGTGCTCGCAAGGGGCTACTTCTGTTGTGAGCAGTTTATTGCGTCTTCTCGGAAGCCACTTTGAAGATAATGGACTTCATTCGTTGCAGCATGGGGGCTGTCACCGGGATGGTGAGCATGGTGCTGGCCACGGCCATGAGCAACATTGCGGTAAAGGTTTCACTGGTGATGATGCCCTTATCCAGCAAGACGGTAATGAAAATGATCTCGATCAAGGCCTTGGTTTGCAGGAGCCAGCCGATCAGCGTTGCTTCGCCCGGCTGCCACTTGAGTATCTTGCCCGCAATTTGCATGCCGATGAGCTTTCCCGAAACCGACGCGAACAACATGATGCCTGCTGCAATGAATACTGTTTCCCCACCCAAGGTCCAGTTGGTGCGTAACCCTGTGCTCAGAAAGAAAACCGGCATGATGGCCAACAACACATGGTGGCGGAACATATCCATATGCTTCTGATTAAACCAGTCGGCATCCATGACCGCACCCGCCAGGAAGGCGCCCACCATGAAGTGCAAGCCGGCCCAATCCGCTGCGAAAGATACGATGGCAAGCCAGATCAGACTCACGTACCAACGATCCATGTCCTTTATTTTCCACATGAATTTCCTGAACATGTAGCTGAGCACGCCGTAGCCCACCAAAAAGCCGACTTGGCGTCCAATACGATCCCAATCCAGCAGGATGAGGGCGAGCACACCCCAGATAGCGATGTCGTCCATGCTGGCGTAACGCAGAATGCGCTGACCGATGGGTTGGCGCAATATTTCAAGCTTTTCCATCAATAGAATAAGGATAGGTAGGGCTGTCACTGCACTGGCCATGCCCAAACCAAGGACAAACTGCCAGCTTTGCGCTTTTTCCCCCATCCAGCCAGGACTCCATGCCAACAGACCCATGGCGGCCAGACACCCGAACGCAAGCGGCATGCCCAGCGCTAAACCAGAAGTAACAAGAGTCTCACCGCGATGAACCCAGGCCTTCTTCAGATCCAGCTCAATACCCGCGATGAAAACGAAAATCGACACAGCCCACCAGGCGATGCCACTGAGGGACTGAATGACTGGCTTATTGAAAACGAAGTTGTAAAAGTCAGGGAAGACTACGCCCATGACGCCTGGTCCGAGCAGGATGCCGGTCAGGATCTGCACCACCACGAGGGGCGCCCAGTAATCCGTCTTGCCCAAGCGCCATATGGTGTAGGGGACAGTAAAAATCAGCGTCATCGCGATCAGGAATATTTCGGTCGTACTCATGCCAGTGTGCATCTTGTTTCTCCCTTAAATTCAGTAACACAAATAGTGGCGCACCCGCGCTTGGAGCCTTGCAGGGTCATGGGGCGAACTGTACCTGAACCCATTCTTTACCCACAATCGGGTGATAGCCGCAGGAACTTGAGGGTTTACCCTCAATAAAGCCCAGCCGTCAGCGCTTCGGCATCTCGTCGTCAAGCGGGATCAAGCCCTGCGTCAGGGCGATGCGGATCAATTCCACCAGATTGCGGGCGTTGAGTTTTTGCATCAGGTTGGTGCGATGCCGCTCTACGGTTTTAATGCTCACCCCCATGACTTGCGCCATCTGGTTGTTGGTGTACCCCTTGCCGATCAGCAGCAGTATTTCCCGTTCGCGCACGGTCAGATGACCGACCGCGCCTCGGGTTTTGCTGTTATCGCGGGCAGTTTGATCGGCCAGCACGCTGGCAGGAATAGACGGGCTAAGATAAATCGCACCCCGGCTGGCGGCGCGCACGGCAAGGAGCAGCTCATCCGATACCGAGCCCTTAGGCAGGAAACCCTTGACGCCGTTTTGCAACGCTTGGCGCACCAACAATTCGTCGGAATACATGGAGAGAATTACGATATTCGTCGTCACACCTGCATCGCGCAATTGCTCCGCAGCCAAGATGCCATTGAGCCGTGGCATAGCAATATCCATAAGCAACACGTCAGGCACTAAGCGCTGAGCAAGCTCCGCAGCCTCTTGCCCATCCACGGCTTCGCCCACGACTTCAATATCCTCGGCCCTTTCCAACAGGGCACGGATACCTTCGCGCACCAGGTGATGATCTTCTGCGATAACGACGCGAATCATGGCTCAGCCTGCAAGGGGAGCAGAGCGGCCAAACGCAAGCCCTGGCCGGGAGAGGCGCGCAATTCCAGCCGCCCGCCCAATAGCTCCAAGCGCTCGCGCATACCGACTAAACCGATGCCACTGTGATGCTGGGGCAGGTCCGTAGCATCCAAATCGAAACCGCATCCGTCGTCTTTCACGGTCAGGCGCACATGCTTGATCGCGCGTGTGAGACTGACTCGAACCCGGTTGGCGCGCGCATGCTTCGCCACGTTGGTGAGGGCTTCTTGCAGTACGCGATACAAACTAATGCTCATCGCGTCGGATAAATCCCGCACTTCACAACCGCGATACGCGACATCAATGTGGGCGCGTTGCGCAAAATCGCGACAATAAGCTTGTAGGGTCAGATTGAGGCCCAAGGTGTCCAGCGCGGGGGGGCGCAATCCATGCGCCAACAGGCGCACACAATCCATAGTCGATTCGGTCAGCGCAATGGCCTCCCCCAGATTTTGATTCAACAACGCAGCGCTGCTAGGCGGATCTGAACGCAATAATTCCAGACTGAGCTTGAGCGCGGTAAGCGACTGGCCCGCCTCGTCATGCAACTCGCGCGATAGTCTGCGGCGCTCTTCTTCCTGCGCATACACGACTTGCTTGGCCAGATTCTGAATAGCTTTTTCAGCTTGCTTGCGCCGCGTGATGTCGTGCAAATAGATACGGAGGCGCGCGCCATCCGACCCATGTGCATAGCAAATCTGCCGCTCGAAAGCACTCGCACCCATACTGACTTCGTCAGAACGATAGGGCTGTCTGCGGCTCACCATCGCTGCGGCAATCTCCCCCATACCGCATAACAAAGGATGCCGGAAACCCTTCTGCCAAATGGCTGGAAAGCGTGCTTGCGCCACCAGATTTAAATAAGTGATCCGGCCTAGGGCATCGGTCTCCACCAAAATATCGGGGTTTTTTTCGGGAAAATCAGCCAGCCGCGCCAACCACGCTTCCGTCGCGCGCGACTTGAACGACAAAGCGCGCAGACGCTCGATCTCTTCTCTGAATTGACTCAGATCATCCAGCGAGGGGCCGCTCAGTTTAACGGGCGATTTCATGGCGCTTGGGTTTTTTGCCACGTGACCAGTCCCGCCACCAGCCCCTCATCACCCGCCTCGGTCACAAATACCTGCTGCAAACCCATCTCCTGTGCGGTCTCATAGATGCGCGCATGCGGCACAAACACGGGCGTTTTTTTGAGCCACTGCTGCCCCAGCTTGCCCACCAGATCAAACAGATTGTGCAGCACCTCGCTGCTGGTGACGGTGATGGCGTTTAACTCGTTACGCGCCCAGAGATAGAGCAATTTTCCATTATCGGCTTGCGGCTTTTGGCGACGATAGCACTCGGCGTATTCCAGCAACGCGCCGCGCCGACTCAGCTCATCGCCCAACAGCTCGCGCCCGCCGTCACCACGAAAAATCACAACGCGTTTGCCCGCCACGGCTTGCATCTGCGGCAAGGCCAACAAGGCTTCACTGTCGAATCGCTGTTTAGGGGTGATTACTTCTTGCACCCCGTATTGCGCCAGCACCTTGGCGCTGCCTTTGCCGATAGCGGCGATCTGCAAACGGACGGGCAAGCTACGCTGGGCGCGAATCAGATTCATCGCTTTATTCACTGCATTCGGACTGATAAAAATAGCGAGGTCGAATTGCGCCAAGCGATCGATCAAGGCATTCAGCGGCTGAAGATCGGCGACATCCACGATCTCTAAAGCGGGAAATAAAATCGGCTTGCCCCCTGCTTGGCGGATCAAATCGGCGAGGTGTTCAGATTGATGCGCCGGGCGGGTAATGAGGATGCCTAAGCCCGCGAGCGGGACGGCACTCACACCAACACGCCCAGTTCGGCGAGAATTTTATCCGCGCCCTGCGCGATCAACTCCTCGGCCAAAGCCCTGCCGATTTTTTCGGCATCAAGCGGGCTGCCCGCAAGTGTCGCTTGCACGAAACGTTTGCCTTCGAGGTCGGCAACGAATCCCGTGAGACTGAGTTGGCCCGATATTATTTGCGCGTACCCACCCAAAGGGGTTTGGCAGCTACCCGCCAAGCGGCGGCTCATCGCGCGCTCGGCCATCACACACGCCGCGGTGTCGGGATGATTCAGCGGAGCCATGCGTTCGATTAAATCGGCGCGTTCAGCGCGACACTCGATGCCAATCGCACCTTGACCTACGGCAGGCAAACTATCAGATGGCGCAAGCGTCGAGGCGATGCGCGCGCTCAGCCCCAAACGCTTCAACCCCGCTGCGGCGAGCACAATGGCGGCAAATTGGCCCTCGTCCAGTTTACGCAGCCGGGTCTGCACGTTGCCGCGCAGCGGGGCAATATTCAAAAGCGGGAAATGCGCTTTAAGCAAGGCGTGGCGACGCAGGCTGGACGTGCCCACTACCGCGCCCGTAGGCAAATCCGCGAGCTGTTTGTAATCGTTTGAAACCAAAGCATCGCGCGGGTCTTCGCGCTCGCAGATCGCGGCCAGGATAAAACCCTCTGGCAGATTCATCGGCACGTCTTTCATGGAGTGCACGGCGATGTCGGCACGGCCCTCTTGCATGGCAATTTCCAGCTCTTTAACGAACAAGCCTTTGCCGCCAATTTTAGCCAGCGGCGTATCTAAAATCTGATCGCCGGTCGTCGTCATGCCCAAGATGGACACGTCCAGCGCCGGGTATAATGCGCGGGTCTTCGCCTGAATGTGTTCGGCCTGCCACATCGCAAGCAAACTCTCGCGCGAGGCGATCACGAGTTGGGATAATCGGTTTGAACTCACGGGTAATTTTCTGTCTTAGCTTAGGTTGGCCGCGTGCGCGGCGGAGTTAAAAGATGAATCGAATAACTTACAAAATTGGCTTATTCGCGCTTATTTTAGCATGCCAAGCACTCGCCCCTGTGCTTGCGGTAGAGCGCGGCAAGCTGCCCTTAGCCACCGATTTAAGCCAGGACGCCAAACTCGCGCGGCAAAAACAGATACCCATTTTGATTTTATTTTCCTCCCGGGGTTGCAGCTATTGCCGACGGGTACGCGAAGAAATTCTCATTCCCACCACCCTCAACGCCGACTACGACAACAAAGTCATCATGGTGGAAATCGATTCTGCCAACTCCGCCAAGCTGATCGACTTTGACGGCAAAACCACGACCCAAGCCGAGTTCGTTGCCAAATACCGCATCGGACTAACGCCGACCGTCAAATTCTTCGACCCCCAGGGACGCGAAGCAGCCGCGCCGATTGTGGGGCTGGTGACGGTAGATTACTACGGCGGTTTTCTCGATCAAGCGATTGA
>JAYVBU010000182.1:0-3059 GCA_043750335.1 Betaproteobacteria bacterium
GAGGGCCGCAGCCTTAACCGCGATTATCGTGACAAGGATTACGCGACCAATGTGCTAAGCTTTATTTATTCCAGCGGCCCAATACAAGGTGATTTAGTCATTTGCGCCCCGGTCGTCGAACGCGAGGCGCAAGAACAGGGCAAAACGATTGAAGCGCACTACGCGCATTTGATTGTGCATGGCACGCTGCATTTGCAAGGCTTCGACCATGAGATTGAGATGGAAGCAGAAGCGATGGAAGCGCTCGAGACAGAAATTGTGATAAAGCTTGGCTATCCTGATCCCTATTCAGGTGACGTATAAACAATAAAAATAGTGGCCACAGAGGGCGCAGCGAAATTGATGTACAGGGCGAGGCGGAGCAAGCCCGCAACGGTGATAAATAAGGAATAAGCCGATTATTCCTTATTGATTACCCCAGGGAGGCGAACCCGTTGTATATGGATGATGCGAGTACCAAGCCGAGTTGGCTCGAACGGCTCGGCGCGCTGTTAATGCGCGAACCGGAAGATCGAGAACAGCTCGTTGAATTGCTTCACGCCGCTTTCGAGCGGAATTTACTGGATGCCGATGCGCTCGCCATGATTGAAGGCGTGCTGCAAGTCTCCGAATCCCAAGTGCGCGACATCATGATTCCACGCGCGCAAATGGATGTGGTTGATATCCATGAAACCCCCGAAAAATTCCTGCCCTTTGTCATCAGTACCGCGCACTCGCGTTTCCCTGTTACCGATAAGGATCGTGACGACGTTATTGGCATTCTGTTGGCCAAAGACATGTTGCGCTATTACGCAGGCGAAGAAGTGAATGTGCGTGATATGTTGCGCCCGGCGGTGTTCATCCCTGAATCTAAGCGACTCAATGTGCTGCTCAAGGAGTTTCGTAGCAACCGCAACCACATCGCCATCGTCGTGGATGAATACGGCGGTGTGGCGGGGCTGGTCACGATTGAAGACGTGCTGGAGCAGATCGTGGGCGAGATCGAAGATGAATTCGATTTCGACGAAAACGAAGACAATATTCTGCGTGACCGGCATGGGCGTTACCGCGTCAAGGCATTGACCGAGATTACGGATTTTAACCAAGCGCTCGGCACCGAATTTAGTGATGAAGATTTCGACACAGTAGGCGGCTTGATCGTGAGCCAATTTGGCCGTCTGCCCAAGCGTGGCGAGAGCGTCATACTGGAAGGGCTGAAATTCCAGGTACTGCGCGCCGATAGCAGACGCTTGCATTCGCTGCTGGTCGGGCGTGTACAAGCCGCCGACATGCTCAACCCCTCGCAAGGAACGGCTTGACCCGGCGCGCAACGCTCATCCAGCGCGCCGGGCGATTCAAGCTCGTCGCATTGCCCTTCCTACTCGGCGCACTGACCGTTCTCGGTTATGCGCCGTTTTATTTTTATCTCCTACCGCTCCTTACCTTGGCTGGGTTGTTTCACTTGTGCATGCATGCGGGCTCGCGCCAAGCCGCCGCCTTGATCGGCTTTGCCTTCGGGCTCGGCTTATTCGGCGCAGGCGTGTCATGGGTGTATGTGAGCATGCATGATTTTGGCATGATGCCGTTGCCGATAGCCGCCTTTGCGACGCTGCTGTTCTGCATTTTTTTTGCCCTGTATCCGGCGCTATCCGCCTACCTACAAGCCTGGTTCAAGGGCAGCGCTCCGGTGCGCTTAGTGCTTGTCCTACCTGCGAGTTTCGCCCTGCTCGAATGGGTGCGTGGCTGGTTGTTTACCGGCTTTCCTTGGTTGGTTAGCGGCTACTCGCAAGCGCCCAACAGCCCGCTTGCAGGCTACGCGCCAATCTTAGGCGTGTATGGTGTCTCGCTCATGCTCGCCTTGAGCGCGGGCCTGTGCGCGCTGGCCTATCATGCATGGTTCGCAAAGCGGCGGCATGCCGCAATGGCGATGGTGGCGCTGCTGGCGATATGGGGCGGCGGCCTGGGTTTGAAGAGCATCGCGTGGACTGCGCCGCTCGGCCAGCCGGTCACCGTCAGCTTGATCCAAGGCAATATCGCACAAGACCTAAAATGGCGCGAAGATCGCTTAGTCACAACGCTCATCAGCTATCGCGATTTAGTGGTCAATAGCGCAAGCCAGCTCATCATCTTGCCTGAGACAGCGGTGCCCCTGTTTTACGATCAAGTGCCGCCCGCCTATTTAGAAAATTTGGCGCGGCATATGCGCGCGAATGGGGGTGATCTCGTCGTGGGGCTACCGGAGCGCGATAGCGAGCGCGGCGCGTATTACAACAGCGTGATGAGCGTAGGTAGCGCACCCTCACAGATTTACCGCAAGCAGCATCTGGTTCCTTTCGGTGAATTCGTGCCGATCAAACCCGTATTCGGCTGGTTCATCGACCTGATGCAAATTCCCCTGACTGATTTCGCGCGGGGATCATCCACGCAAAGGCCGCTTGCCGTAGCAGGCCAAAAAGTCGCGATGAATATTTGTTACGAAGATGTGTTTGGCGAAGAAATTATCCGCCAGCTCCCTGAAGCCACCTTGCTCGCGAACGTGAGCAACGACGCCTGGTTCGGCGACTCCATCGCGCCGCGTCAGCATTTGCAAATCTCACAAATGCGCGCGATGGAAACGGGGCGCGTCATGCTGCGCGCCACCAATACCGGCCTCACCGCTATCGTAGATGAAAAAGGGCGAATCAGCGCGCAAGCGCCCGTGTTTCAGCAAGCCGTATTGAGTGGCCAAGTGCAAGGCCGCACAGGTAGTACGCCCTATGTGCGGTGGGGAAATAACGCCTTCTTGCTGTTAGTGATTTTGCTATTGGCAGCAGCGTTGATCCGACCTCAACGCATATAGGCAAAACCCTGGCGTTGCAGATCAATAATCTCTGCATCGGCCATCGGCACGACGTTTACAAAACCGTGAATATCTTTGGGTTCAAAGCCCTGTCCACGCGCCGCCACGCGGCACATGCGAAACTCGATAATGCCGTCCAATGCCAAACTCTGCGCGCGCTGCATCAAAGCCTTGTACTTTGCATAATGCTTAATCGCAAAAAAAGGAATTTCATTCCCGTGCAACACGATCACAATTTTAT
>JAYVBU010000183.1:0-3058 GCA_043750335.1 Betaproteobacteria bacterium
CGTTCCGCATCCGTCATGTTTCGACGAAGCGCGCGCTGCAGTTTGTTAGCTTGTACGAATTCGCCGGCTTGGCCTTTCATGATCCTTCAACTTTCTAGCTTATCGTTTTTCCCGCAGAAAATTCTCCAACATCGTGTGCCCATGCTCAGTCAAAATCGACTCCGGATGAAACTGTACGCCTTCCACCGCGAGCGTCTTATGACGCACCCCCATAATCTCGCCATCATCCGTCCACGCGGTAATTTCTAAACACTCGGGAATGGATTCGCGCTCTATCACCAAGGAGTGATAACGCGTCGCGGTGAACGGGCTGGGTAAACCGACGAACACGCTGACATCTTTGTGATGAATCTCGGAGGTTTTGCCGTGCATGAGTTGCTTTGCATGCACGATTTTCCCGCCGAACGCTTGACCGATACTTTGATGCCCCAAGCACACGCCAAGAATAGGAATACTCCCCGCGAATCGTGTGATCGCCGCTACCGACACCCCCGCTTCGTTTGGGGTGCACGGGCCGGGGGAAATCACCATGTGATCGGGCTTGAGTGCTGCGATGCGATCAAGATCAATCTCATCGTTGCGGTACACCTGCACGTCTTGCCCTAACTCACCAAAATATTGAACTAGGTTGTAGGTGAAGGAATCGTAGTTGTCGATCATGAGCAGCATGACGCCCCTATCCTTTGCGTTTTGTCTGTATTTGCGTAGAAGCCCGGCATTTTCGCTGAGATTTCTCGGTAGCGGAAGCCCCAACCTTAATTGCGGGATATCCAGGCCGCGAGTTGCGGCCCATTCATCGCGCCAGACACGCGGTCTATTTCGACACCACGATGGAACAGCGCCAAGGTGGGAATGCTGCGGATTTGGTATTGCTGTGCGAGCATTTGTTCGGTTTCGGTATTCACTTTTGCGAAACGTACGCGGGTCGAAAAATCGCCCGCTGTTTGGATAAATACCGGCGCGAACATTTTGCATGGCCCGCACCATGGGGCCCAAAAATCCACCACCACCGGCAATTCGTCGTGCTGAATGAATTTTGCAAAATTAAATTGGGTGAGCTCGACTGGTGCACCGTGCAGAATCGGCGCATTGCACTTGCCGCACTTAGGCTGCGCGACGAGCTTTTCATCGGGTACACGATTGACGGTAAAACAGTGGGGGCAGACGAGATGCATATTTTAGGTTTCAGTGAGTGATGGGATGTTTTTCATGGCTTATAGATGGTCACACTGATTGAAATTTCAACCCCACCCCATCGCCCGACACCTGATTTAAACCAGCAATGGCGCTAATTTTCCGTCTTGATCCAGCTCCGCCAAATCATCAAACCCACCTACATGAAAGTCGTCGATATAAATTTGCGGCACGGTGCGGCGGCCGGTTCGCTCCATCATTTCAGCCATTTTGGGCGGGTCCAAATCGACGCGAATTTTCTCGGTGATGTCCGCGCCTTTGCGCGCCAACAGCCGTTCGGCCATCGTGCAATAAGGGCACACGCCGGTGCAATACATGGTGATTTTGGCCACAGTTATTTCTCCATCGGTAGGTTGGCTTGTTCCCAGGCGGACATGCCGCCAGCAAGATTGTACACATCGGTAAAACCGTTTTGCGTCAGGATGCCGCAAGCGCCTGCTGATCGGTGGCCGCTACGGCAAGCCACGATCACCGGCTTAGCTTTGAATTTTTCCAGCTCATTCAAGCGGTTTTTAAGCTGCCCCAAAGGGATATGCTTGGCGTTCGGAATGCGCCCCTGCGCGATTTCCTTATCCTCGCGCACGTCGATCACGATCGCATTTTCGTGATTCATTTTCATCACCGCTTCCTGCGCATCCACTTGCTTGCGCCCGAAAAATTGACGGCCAATCAGCGGCCACAACAGCATGGCGCCACTCACCACAATAAGGGATACGATCAATAAATTATTTTGAATAAATTGCATGTTGCTTTTGCTCCTGTATAAAAATTTGAACTGTATTCAGCAAGGGTTCGACACGCTCTGGCGCATCGCGTTTAAGCTGCGTGGTTTCGTTAAAAAAATCTTCTGCGCCACCTGGATACATCACCAGCGCGCGCTGCAACATGGCTTGCGCGGCAAGCGCTTGGTTTTGCAACGCGAGTAACACCGCTTGCCGATACGCCAAATTTTGCGTGGGGGCAAAGCGCATGACCGTACTATTCATTAGCAACTGCTCCTCACTCTGTGCAGCACTCGGCGTTAACGCCGATGCAAAAACAAAATCGCTATAAGGCGTGAGCATGGATTCGTTACGCACGTGCTGCAACACGCGCTCGATTTCTTGTACGCTGGGCGGCGCAGCGCGTGAACGAAACAACCCTTCTAACTGGCTATAGCTATCTGCTATGCCGACAAGGCTGATCCCACCCAGCAGCAGCATCAAGCCGAACGCGGCCCGCATCATGCCACTCAATTGCAGGCGTAGGGTATGCGTATCGGCCGCCCCGATCAAGATGGCCGCAATACCCAGAAAAGGGGCGTACCACAAGGGATATTCAAGCAGACTATGAATACCGATCACCGCCAAGACTGCCGCCACCCACCAACCCGCCGCCGTCACTGCCAAGCGGTGTTTACCCGCGAGCCAATAAGCCGCACCGGCCAACAACAATAACAAACCGACACTGCCAAACTCAGCGCCCAGCTGTGCAAAAAGATTGTGGCTGTGGTTGTACATTGCGCCCGCCACCAAGCTAGGCGCTAGCGTTGTGGGATCAGCGCTTACCGCCGCTTCGGACGCCAGCATGAAATGCTGCCAAGCGAATTGGCCGAAGCCCGCGCCCACGACAGGATGCGCCAGCCAAATCTGCGCCGCCTCGCGCCACAACGCGAGACGTATATCAATCCCGCTGGCCAATTCAAACATGCGCTCCGCTACCGTGATCGTGCCGTTCGCACCTTGCAACAGTGGCAAATGTGCAAGCCACTGCATCGCGGCAAACGCCAACAACATTAGCAGCGCCGCTTTCAACACTGCGGGCTGGGTATCCCCGCGCTTGCCCCAAACCCACGCCAGCAACGCGAATGCGCCAAGATAAAGCC
>JAYVBU010000184.1:0-6741 GCA_043750335.1 Betaproteobacteria bacterium
GTGATTCGGAAACATCGGCTGGCTCGTGAGGAGGAATAAATGGATCGCTACGAAATAATTCTTTACTGGAGTGCGGAAGACAGCGCATTTATCGCCGAAGTGCCAGAACTGCCCGGCTGCATGGCGCATGGCGATACGCAGGAAGATGCGTTGGCTAATGTCAAGGAAGCGATGCGCCTGTGGCTCGATACCGCGCGTGAGTTTGGTGATCCGATTCCCGAGCCCCGTGGACGATTGATGTATGCGTGAAGACATCAACACCGTAGCGAAATTGTCGGAGATTACGCCGTAGCATGCCTACAAGCCAAGCGTTGGGAGGGGGATGTTGGCAGTAGTGAAATCCGTAATTTCATCGGTGCATTGTCAGTGCACAAGGCTAGTAAGGGCGTCTTTATCACGACCTCAGGCTTCAACAAGAATGCGCGTGAGACGGCTGCCAAGGTGAATAGCAAGATAGTTCTTATTGACGGCCCCATGTTGGCCGAATTGATGATGGATTTCGGCCTGGGTGTTTCATTGGTGAACACCTATGAAATCAAACGTATTGACTCGGATTTTTTTGAAGAAGATTGATATATGAACCGCATCGCCCAAACCTTTACCGCGCTGAAAGCTAAAAACAAAAAAGCGCTGATTCCATTTTTTACCGCGGGTGATCCGAACCCTGCGCTGACGGTGCCGATGATGCACGCGTTGGCTGAAGCCGGTGCGGATATCATCGAACTCGGGGTGCCGTTTTCCGACCCGATGGCGGATGGTCCGACGATTCAGCGTTCGAGCGAGCGCGCCTTGCTGCATCATGTTGGGCTCAAGGATATTCTCGGTATGGTGCGCGAGTTTCGCAGACAGGATAGCGTGACACCGGTGGTGCTGATGGGCTATGCCAATCCGATCGAGGCGATGGGCTATGAAAATTTCGCACGGGATGCCCAGGCCGCCGGTGTGGATGGCGTGTTGACTGTGGATTATCCGCCAGAGGAATGCGGCGAATTTTTGGACTGCCTCGCCCAACACGACCTGGATCCGATTTTTCTGCTCTCGCCGACCTCGGTGGATGCGCGTGTGGCGACCGTGGCCAAGGCGGCGCGCGGTTTCGTTTATTATGTGTCGCTCAAGGGTGTGACCGGATCGGCGAATCTAGACTTGACCGAAGTGAAAGCGCGCATGATGAAGCTACGTAAACAGATTCGCCTACCGATGGGTGTGGGCTTCGGCATTCGCGATGGCGCGATGGCGAAAGCCATGGCCGAATTTTCCGATGCTGTGGTGATCGGCAGCCGTATCGTGCAAGAAATCGAGAGCGCACCTGCCGACCAAGTAACGGCGCGCGTGGGCGCACTGGTCAAATCAATCCGCACCGCGATGGATAGCTAGAAGGAGTCTCGTATGAGTTGGTTTCAAAAGTTACTCCCGCCGAAAATCAAACGTAAAGTCGAAGGCGCAAAAAAGAATGTGCCCGAGGGTTTATGGCATAAGTGCGCGTCGTGCGAGGCCGTGTTGTATCACGCCGACCTGGAAAAAAATCTTGAGGTCTGCCCCAAGTGCAGCCATCACAACCGCATCTCCGCGCGCGAACGAATTGATTTGTTTCTTGATCCAGAAGGCCGTTATGAAGTCGGTGCCGATGTCGAGCCGATCGACACGCTAAAATTCAAAGACACCAAAAAATACCCCGACCGCATTAAAGCGGCCCAAGCCGATACCGGCGAAACAGACGCCTTGGTCGTGGTGCAAGGTAGCGTAATGAATCAGCCGGTGGTGGTGGCTGCATTTGAATTTAAATTCATGGGCGGCTCCATGGGGTCGGTGGTCGGCGAGCGCTTTGCCGAGGCAGTGCATGTCTGCTGCGAACAAAACATGCCCTTTATTTGCTTCTCCGCCAGCGGGGGCGCGCGCATGCAAGAAGGTTTGTTGTCGCTGATGCAAATGGCTAAAACCAGTGCGGCGTTGACCCAACTCTCCGCCTCGCGGCTGCCCTTTATATCGGTGTTAACCGATCCAACCATGGGTGGCGTCTCCGCCAGCTTCGCCATGTTGGGCGATGTGATCGTGGCCGAACCGGGCGCGCTGATTGGCTTCGCCGGGCCGCGCGTGATCGAGCAAACAGTGCGTCAAACTTTACCGCAGGGTTTTCAGCGCGCCGAGTTTTTACTCGAGCACGGTGCCGTAGATATGATCGTGGATCGGCGTCAAATGCGCGAAAAATTAGCGAATTTACTCGCGTTGTTAATGCGTCAACCCGCTGCCGCTTAAGCTTACTCTCTCGTGAACCCTACCCTGCTTGAGGATTGGCTCAGCCACCTTGAGACGCTGCATCCTAAAACCATCGAGTTGGGTCTGGATCGCGTAGCGGCGGTCAAAGATCGGCTGCATCTCGCGCCTACTTTCCCTCTCATTTTGGTCGGCGGAACCAATGGTAAAGGCTCGACCTGCGCCATGCTGGAAGCCATATTGCTGGCGGCGGGTTATCGCGTCGGTATGTACACTTCGCCGCATCTCATACGCTATAACGAACGCGTTCGCATTGATGGCCGCATGGTGAGCGATGCGGCTTTGTGTGCCGCATTTGAGGCGGTCGAGCTTGCGCGCGAAGAAACCACAATGACCTATTTTGAGTTTGGCACGCTCGCAGCCATGTGGCAGTTCATGCAAGCCGACGTCGAAGTAGCGATACTGGAGGTCGGTCTGGGTGGCCGTTTGGACGCCGTGAATATCTATGAGCCAGATGTTGCCATCGTCACCACGGTCGATCTGGACCACATGGAATATTTAGGCGATACGCGGGAAAAGATCGGTGTCGAGAAGGCCGGAATTTACCGCGCCGCCAAACCGGCGCTGTGTGCAGACGTGAATCCCCCCGCGTCCTTGATACAGCAGGCGGCAGTGATCGGTGCATCGTTACTACGTATCAATCAGGACTATAAAACTACCTGCGAAGAAGCTGCATGGACGTACACCGGCCCAGGGGGGGTGCGCGCGGCTTTGCCCTATCCGGCGATGCGCGGCGCGCATCAGTTGGCTAATGCCGCGACGGCGATTGCGGCGCTGGATTGCCTGCGTGAGCGCTTGCCCTTGGCGCAAGTGCATATTCGCACAGGGCTTTTGAGTGCGCGATTGCCAGGACGTTTCCAGGTACTGCCGGGCAAGCCGCTGGTGATTTTGGATGTCGCGCATAATCCGCAGGCGGCGCGGATATTGGCAGAAAATTTACGTGCGCAATACGTGTCCGGCAAGACGGTTGCGGTATTCGGTATGTTGCACGACAAGGATATTGCCGCAGTAATAGCGGCGCTTAAAGACTCAATCAATGAGTGGCATGTAGGCAGCCTGCAAGGCCCGCGCGGCGCGAGTGCCGAGCGCGTGCTTGGTTTGCTGCGAGAAGCAGGCCTTACGGCGCTTCAGGCGCACCCGGATATTGCACAAGCCTATGCGGTTGCCTGTCGCCAGGCAGGTGAAAATGATAGAATTTGCGCCTTTGGATCGTTCTACACCGTAGCAGAAGTACTCAAGGCGCGCGGCGCAAAAGACTAGGAAAATTCATGGCGACACCGAACTACACAGAAGAAGAAATCCTGTTCAGAAAACGCGCGCGACGCCGCTTGGTCGGTGCCGTGGTACTGGTGGTGGTAGTGGTGGCCATCGTGCCGATGATTCTGCCCGAGAGCAAACCGCAGCAGGATAGTCAGGCAATTGATATCCGCATCCCCTCGCAAGACGCGACCGGTTACGCCCCGAAAATTATGCCTGCGCCTGAACAGCCGAGCCCCAGTGCAAAACCCGCTGAACTTGTGCCGCCGCCTACCTTGAATGCAGCCACCCCGCCTGCGGAAAAACTCAGCGTTGAGCCCACCACAGGGAATAGCGTAAAGCCCGCCGAAGCCAAGCCGGAGCTGGTATCCACACCCGCGCCTACGCCTGTCGCCGCACCGGCCGAAGCAAAACCCGCACCCTTTGTCAAAGCGCAGCCCGAGCCGAGCAAAACGGCCAAGCCCGCAGATAACGCCAAGCAATCCTATTTCGTTCAGTACGGCGCGTTTTCTGAAATGAAAAATGCCAAGCAGCGCCAAGCTGATTTAAAAGCCAAAGGTGTGAATACATTTACTGAGGTGGTGAAAACGACTGCCGGTGACAAGATTCGCGTACGCAGCGGGCCTTATAGCGCGCGCGACCAAGCAGACAAAGTGCGCGAGAAGGTCAAGCCAATCGACAGCAAGCTAGTAGTGATGGGGAATAACGGCTAACGGTCATGGCAGTGGCCAAAACATACATCGAAATTCGCCATGACCGTTTCCCTCTCTCCTTGCTCTCTCCCCGCAAGGGGGACGCCGGTGGGTACCCCGCTGCTCCGCAGCGACCCTTTCGCAGTCCCGCAAGCGGGAGAGAGGGAAACTGGCTCGCTGCGCGAGTTTTGTGCCAGCCATGACCGTATTCGATTACGCGGTTTTAGTTATCATCGGCGTGTCGATATTGCTCAGTGTGATGCGCGGGTTCTTGCGCGAGGTGATGGCGCTGTTGTCTTGGGTAGTGGCATTCTGGGTGGCAAATTTATACACCACCCCATTCGCGCCGATGTTGCCTACGAGTATCCCCACCCCGGAGCTGCGTTTGCTGGCGGCTTTTGTGGCTTTGTTTTTGGGCGCACTGCTGGTGATGACCCTGATTAGCATCACCGTGGGCCATTTGCTCAAGGCCATAGGGATCGGCCCGTGGGATCGCGCTTTGGGCGCAGTGTTTGGTTTCGCGCGAGGCATGGTGATTGTTTTGGTGCTGGTGTTGCTGGCCGGGCTGACCACGCTGCCAAAAGCGCCCATGTGGCGCAACGCGATGTTCAGCTCGCCATTAGAGACATTGGTCATGAACTTCAAGCCGTGGCTTCCGGCCGATTTGGCCAAACGTTTGAAATATAGTTAGGGGTAAACATGTGCGGCATACTTGGCATCGTTGCAACGAGCCCCGTTAACCAGCTGTTGTATGACGGCTTGCAACTGCTACAACATCGCGGTCAGGATGCAGCGGGCATTGTCACCTCTGAAGGGCGCACTTTCCACATGCACAAAGGCAGCGGCATGGTGCGCGATGTGTTCCGTACGCGCAATATGCGCGAGTTGGAAGGCCTCATGGGCGTAGCACATGTGCGTTACCCCACCGCAGGCTGCGCCGATTCCTCTGCCGAGGCACAGCCGTTCTATGTAAATTCGCCCTACGGCATCGTGTTGGCGCACAACGGTAATCTCACCAATACCGAGGCTTTGGCGCAAGACCTGTATCGCCAAGACCTACGCCACGTCAACACGCGCTCTGATTCCGAAGTGCTGCTGAATGTGCTGGCGCATGAACTACAAGCCAACACCGTCAATCACAAACTTGAGGTCGCCAATATATTTGCCGCCGTCGCAGGCGTGCATCGCCGTTGTCGGGGTGCTTACGCGGTGACCGCGATGATCTCAGGCTATGGTCTGCTTGCCTTTCGCGATCCGCACGGCATTCGTCCTTTGGTGATTGGGCGCGCTGAAACCGAGGCGGGGGTAGATTATTTAATCGCGTCAGAGAGTGTGTCGTTTGATGCGTTGGGCTTTAAGTTAGTGCGCGATGTAGCGCCGGGCGAGGCAATTTTTATCGACGATCAAAGCAATTTTTACAGCCAGCAGTGCGCGCAGAACCCCACGCTCACCCCCTGCATTTTCGAGTACGTCTATTTCGCACGGCCCGATTCGGTGATTGACGGCATCTCCGTCTATGCGAGCCGTTTGCGTATGGGCGAGCGCTTGGCGGATAAAATCCAACAGCAATATGCGCATCTCGATATCGACGTTGTGATCCCCATACCCGACACCAGCCGTCCGAGTGCGCTGCAACTCGCGAACAAACTGGGCGTCGCTTACCGCGAAGGCTTCGTCAAAAATCGCTACATTGGCCGCACCTTCATCATGCCAGGTCAAGCGACGCGCAAAAAATCCGTGCGTCAAAAATTGAACGCCATGGCGGTCGAATTCAAGGGCAAAAATGTCTTGTTGGTGGATGACTCCATCGTGCGCGGCACGACCAGTAAGCAAATCGTGCAAATGGCGCGCGAGGCGGGGGCGCGTAAAGTATTTTTCGCCTCGGCGGCTCCCCCTGTGCGCTTCCCCAATGTGTATGGCATTGATATGCCGACTCGTTCTGAGCTGCTCGCCACGGGCCGCACCGACGATGAAATCTGCCGCGAAATCGGTGCTGATGCCTTGATCTATCAAGACCTCGACGCCTTGATCCAGGCCGTGCGCGATTGTAATCCTGAGATCGAGGCATTCGACACATCGTGCTTCAACGGCGAATACGTCACCGGCGATGTGACCCCGGCCTATCTGGATCGCCTGGAAAAACAGCGCGAAGAGGCAGGCGAAGGCGATGAGGGCAGCTCACGCCAGCTCGACTTGAATTTACGCAGTGCTTGACGCTAAGTGCGTAGTCGCGTAATTTAACTAGCATTAATTGCGCCGATTTGTTTCAGCTTGCGGGCGCGTAAAAAATACAGCTAAAGTGAGGGAAACCCGGTTTAGCTAACGCTGTCCGGGTTTTTTTGTGCCCGGTCATTTTTATTAAACGGCTTGTAACCACGGATGAACACGGATAGACACGGATAAATTCAAATGCCTTTGAAAGTGATGCCTGAATTTAAAGCGCGTAACTGAAAGGTATTGAATCTGGGTTTATCCGTGTTCATTCGTGGCTAAGCTGTTTTTAGACTTATTAAGGAAATGA
>JAYVBU010000185.1:0-3044 GCA_043750335.1 Betaproteobacteria bacterium
AATCACCCCTCCGCTGAACCTTGAAACATTACCCGATTGGGCGCGCTGGATCGCCCAGGATGAAGACGGCACATGGTGGGCGTATGAAGCCGAGCCGAATCAACAGCACAACGGCTGGTATGAAAATGAGGTGGGGCGCATTCAGCGTTTAGGGAAAACCACCCCGCCCGTCAATTGGCAAGCAACGCTCAAAAGCCGTTAATGGCCCGGCGCAACGCGCGGCAGTTTCCACAACAAGAGCAACAAACCCGCCAGCGCACACCCCGCCGCAATCGTGAAGGTGCCACTCGCGCCCAATCTATCCCAGGCATGCCCGGCATAGAGGCTACCCAGTGCGCCGCCCGCGCCGAAGGAAATGCCGTTGTAAAAGGCTTGGCCCTTGGCTTGGTGACGGCCGGTGAAGGTGCGGTGAATCAGCGCCACGGCGGCGGCGTGGTATGCGCCGAAGGTGGCGGCGTGCAAGACCTGGGCCAAAACAATAAGAGCAGGATATTCGATGCCCCATCCGATAATCAGGAAACGCAACACCGCGATGGCAAAACTCGCCATCAGCACCGATTCCAGCGAGAAGCGCTTGAACCAGCGCGGTATATACAGAAACACGCCGATCTCGCACATCACCCCCAGCGCCCACAGCCAGCCGATATGGCTTTTGCTGTAGCCATGATCGCCGAGGTAAATGGAGTAGAAGCTGTAGTACGGGCCATGCGCGGCGGACATCAAAAAACACGCAGCGATCAGGGCCAGCACCGGCGGCTTGCGGATGACATGCCAGATCGGCACATGATCGTTCTTATGCGGCAACACTTCGGCCTCGGGAATATAGCGCGCAAACACCGCCACCCCCGCCAATGTGGCGCACACCATCCACGGTAGCCAGCTGATCGGCGCATAGTCGAGCACGTAGCCGACGCTGACGACTGAAACGATAAACCCGACCGAACCCCAGAGCCGGATGCGTCCGTATCTATCCGTGCGTTCGCCCAGATGGCTGAAGGTGGTGGCTTCCACTAATGGCAAAGAAGCACTCCAGAAAAAACTCATGCCCGCCATTACCGCAAACAGCCACCAGAAACTATTGCCGAAGAACACCCCGGCAAACGAAATCAAACTGGCAATAGCGGCAAATTGAATAATCGCCACGCGACGGCCTGAACGATCCGCCAACCAACCCCAGATATTAGGCGCGAACATGCGCATCACCGCCAGGAGCGACATCAGAACACCGATTTCTAGCGCTGAAAAACTGAGCGATTTGAGATACGGTGCCCAGTAGGGCGATATCACGCCGACAAAGGCGAAATAGAAATAGTAGTAGCCGGAGAGCTGCCAGTAGGGGATGGGCTTACTCATGTCCAGCCACCTAAAAAGAACAATGATTTATTGATTGGGTTTACCCGGAATCGGCGACACCACCGACACCACATCCGCATTCTGCGCCCGCTGGCGCAGCGCATGATCCATCAACACAATGGCGAGCAGCGCCTCGGCAATCGGCGTGGCGCGTATGCCGACGCAGGGATCGTGACGGCCTGTAGTAGCCACTTCCACCGGCGCACCGGTGACGTCAATAGAGTGACGCGGAATCGCGATGCTGGACGTCGGCTTGATCGCAATCGACACGTCGATATCCTGGCCTGAGGAAATGCCACCCAAGATGCCGCCTGCGTTATTGCCGATGAAGCCTTGCGGCGTCAGCTCATCGCCATGCTGGCTACCGCGTTGCGCCACGCTTTTGAACCCTGCGCCAATTTCCACGCCCTTGGCCGCGTTGATGCCCATCATGGCGTAGGCAATGTCGGCATCGAGCCGGTCATACAACGGCTCGCCCAGGCCCACGGGGACATTTTCTGCCACCACGCGAATCTTCGCGCCGATGGAATCTTTTTCTTTGCGAATTGCATCGAGATAGGCTTCCAGCTCGGGCACGATGGCGTTATTCGGCGCGAAGAAGGGGTTTTGTTCCGCCTCGTCCCAATGCACGAACGGAATCTCTTTCTCGCCCATCTGGCTCATGTAGCCACGAATCAGCACGCCGTATTTTTCGGCCAGCCACTTTTTGGCAATCGCACCCGCCGCTACGGTCGGGGCGGTCAACCGCGCTGAAGAACGCCCGCCGCCGCGATGATCGCGCACGCCGTATTTCTGTAAATAGGTGTAATCGGCATGGCCGGGGCGAAAGGTATGGGCGATGTTGCCGTAGTCTTTGGAACGCTGATCCTCATTGCGGATCAGGAGCGCAATCGGCGTGCCGGTGGTTTTGCCTTCAAATACGCCGGAGAGAATCTCCACCGTATCGGACTCTTTGCGCTGCGTCACATGGCGCGAGGTGCCGGGCTTGCGCCGATCCAAATCGAATTGAATATCCTCCGCCGACAGGCACATGCCGGGGGGGCAGCCATCGACCACACAGCCGATGGCTGCGCCGTGAGATTCGCCAAAATTAGTGACAGTAAAGAGTTTGCCGAGAGTGCTACCAGACATGAGAAGCTACCGATTGCCAAAAGAAGCCACATTCTACCGGCTCCCGCAACCAGCACGCATCTCAGGTGATGAATTCACCGTCACCCTGACTCAAATCGCTGATCGCACTAGCGCCGCGCAGGTCGCCGAAAAAATCGTCAAAGGACTGTCCGAACCCTTCCAGTTAGAGCAACATCAAATACAAATTGGCGTCAGCATTGGCATCGCGTTGTATCCGGTGGATAGCCAAAATGAGCAGGAATTAGTCAAGTTCGCAGATGCCGCGATGTATGACGCGAAACGCCAAAGCCGCAACACCTATCGCTTTCATTCCCCACAGGCAGGCAAGCAAGAAACCTGACGCCGGGTTTTATCGGGACAAAATCGCAGTTCCCAGCCGGGGGCGAGACGGCTAAACTCTCCAAATATTCGTTTGGAGCGCCTATGAAAGCTATCGTGATGACCGCCGCAGGCGGGGTCGATGTCCTTAAACTCACCGACCTTCCCCTGCCCGAATTGCCCAGCCCGGAACATATCCGGGTCAAGCTGCACGCCGCAGGTATTAACCCCCTCGACACCAA
>JAYVBU010000186.1:0-14662 GCA_043750335.1 Betaproteobacteria bacterium
GTTTATATAGTAAAGAAAAACGCTTCATATTATTGAGGAATCAAAATATTAGCGAAGAATTTTGGCGATTAATCAAAGGAATGCCCTTAGTCTCTCCACCGCATCCGTCTGTTCCCACGAAAATGCACTCCGCCCAAAGTGCCCATACGCAGCCGTTTGCCGATAAATAGGCCGACGTAGTTGTAGCGATTCGATAATGCCGCGCGGCGTGAGATCGAATACGGCACGTACTGCGGCTTCCAACTTCTCGTCCGCCACGCTGCCGGTGTTGTGGGTATCCACGAGTACCGATACCGGTTCGGCCACACCAATCGCGTAGGCGATTTGCACCGTGACGCGGCTCGCTAATTTAGCAGCGACAATATTCTTGGCGATGTAGCGCGCCATGTAAGCGGCGGAACGATCAACCTTAGTCGGGTCTTTGCCGGAGAACGCGCCGCCGCCGTGGGGGCAAGCGCCGCCGTAGGTATCGACAATAATTTTGCGACCGGTGAGGCCAGTGTCGCCATTCGGGCCACCGATCTCAAATGGCCCGGCGGGGTTTACCCAGATGCGGAATTCCGGTGTGCGTAATGCGTTTGACAGCAAGGGGTCGATGACTTCGCGCGTGATTTCTTGCGTGACCCAGGCCGGGTCGAGGTCACGCGTGATCTGGGTGGAGATCACAACATTGTCGATGCCGACCACGCGCTGGTCTTCGTACACCACGGTGACTTGGCTTTTGGCATCGGGACGCAGCCACGGCAGCGTATCGGCATGGCGCAACTCGGCCAGCCGTCTGACTAGACGATGTGCTAACCAGATGGGATAGGGCATCAAGTCTGGCGTCTCGTCGCAGGCATAGCCGAACATCAAGCCCTGATCGCCCGCGCCGATAATGCCGCCCGCAAGCTCTACCCCTTTGTGAATCTGAAACGATTGGTGGTTGAAACGCACTTGCACTTCGCAAGTGTCGGGGTTGATGCCCGTCGCCGCATCGCGGTAGCCGATGTCGCGTAATACCTGACGCGCAATGCCCTCGGCGCGCTGTTCGATTTTTTGGTAGAGGGTTTTATCTGCGGTCTTAAACTCCCCTGCGATCACCACCAGATTGTCCGCAACCAAGGTTTCGCATGCGACTTTGGCGCTGGGTTCTTCGGCTAGAAACGCATCGAGAATCGCATCTGAGATTTGATCGGCAATTTTGTCGGGATGGCCTTCCCCGACCGACTCAGAAGTGAAAAGATAACGACGGGGCATGCAGCTCACCTAATTTTATTCAGAGAGATTGTCATTGAGGCGCGTACTCCTTGAACAGTTTCGCGAAGATGCTGGTCGCCTGGGTTAGGGCAGTGACCGATGCTTTGGTATATGTCTCGGGGGTGGTTTGTGCCGTGCTAGTGACCGTTACAGTTTTGGACCCAGCAACGCCTGGAAGCGATATCAGGCCGCCCCGGCTTTGTTGGCTATCCACCATCTCTGCGAAAGGAAGGTCAGTGGCCACTTTTTGTTTAAGCCGCAAGTTACCATCCTCTCCCTGGAAAACGATGCCTTGGCGTGCTTCCTCTGACCGCACCACGCGTGAGGTGAGTTCGGTAACTGCAAGGCCGAGTTGTGAGCTGGTACTCGCGGTGCGCGTGGTGAGCGAACTTCTGTTACCACTGGATTCCAGTTGCGCGAAATCGACCACGATAAGCGGGGCAATGACGATGGCGTTGGCCTCGGACGCGAAGGTTGCAAAGGCGCGCATATTGGTTTGATCAAACAAACCCGTGTCGCCCCAATTTTCGCCAGACTGCCACCACAATGGAATACCTTTGGCCGAGAACGCTACGCCAATCCGCTTGTAGCCGAGATCTATGGTTTTTGAATAGGGCGTCGAGGCTGCTTGGATTTGTCCCCAAAACGACTTAATTTGTTCCTCCGGCACGATCTCGCGCCCACTCTCTTTCAATTGCGCAACAAACGTCGCATAGCTTTGGTTGGTGATCGTTTGCATTGTCGCTGCGTCCACGCCTCTCAGCGTGATTTCTGTCTTAGAGTGCGCGGTGCCCGTTTCTATGCCGCCGGGCAGGTACGTACCACGGCTAGTGGCCTTGATCTGATTGAAGTTAATGAACACCACACGGAAACCGGCGACGGCCACGCGCTTGTTCTTCGGAAGCGTTTCCACCGTTTTGGCGCCAAAGGTGCCGCCGTTTCTGCCTTCGAAGTATTCCGACGTATCGACTGCAGGCAGCAAAGAAACGCTGGCGGCAGTTTGCTGTGCTAAGTCGGAGATGGAAAGCTGCGCGGGTTTTGCGCTGGGTGTCGCTAGCGCGAGTTGCGTGGGTTTTTTTGCCGATGCGGCGGGCTCAAAATTTAGGTCGCTAGATTTGCAACCTTTGTCCAAAAACAGGCCAGTGACATGCTCCTTACGCGCCTGTGCTTGACGAGTGCGCTCCGCTGCCTGTTGGCTGGTTTGCTGGCCGGATTGTTCGGTTGCACTGGCCGCTGCTTTGGACGCGACCGAACCGAAGATATGCCCGGCTAAACCGCCGAAGGAGCCAAACAGCCCGGTGCGGCTCGCGACCTCAGCAGCCACGTCACCCGCCTTGCCGGCTGTCGCCGTATTTTGCCCAGAGGCTTCGGCTTCTTTTGCTTCCGCCATGATTTTATCCATCGCGGCAATTTCGCCATGCAATTGCTTGCAGGTCATTTCGTTATCGGAAATTTTGAGTCGGTCGATTGGCTGCGCCATCACTGCGACGGGCAACAAGCTCAGCGACAGAATGGCGAATGCTTGACGATACATTTTTACTCCCCCTTAATAGTCACAAAAAAATTTACTGGTCTTCGTCTTCGTCCATCTCAAGCTCATCATGCGTGTCGATGAGTTCTTGCACATCGTCCACATACATACCGCTGCCGCCATTGTAATTTTCGATGGCTTTGGAAGAAAGCTGCAACACCTCGGCGGCGACATGCTCGGAAGAAAATTGATTGATTTTTTGGAACAGCGTTTCCATGAACTGTGCAAAGGTAATGTCGTTATCTATCGCCTCATAGGCATCATCCAAAGCGTTTTGCGCGATGGCTTCAAAATATTCTTTAACCGCGTTGATGGCTTGTTCGTCGATATTCATGGTGGCCTCGTATAAAAATGGGGTCTAACAAAGACACTATAAAACAATCAGTGCAGCTTGATGAAGTGGCGAAAACTTACGGCTTTTGCTTGAGCCTTTCTTTGAGATCGGCAAAGGGGTTAAAGGTGGCAACCGTAGCGCTTTGTGCATTATCGGTGCGCCCTGCAAAATCCTTGAGCTTGGCGTGTTCGTTTTCATGGCAGTAGGTGCAGAGTAATTCCCAATTGCTGCCATCGGGTGGATTGTCGTCGTGGTTGTTATTTTTGTGATGCACTTCTAGCAGCTGTAGCGTTTTGTGGTCGAAGCTGCGGGCGCAGCGCCCACAGACCCAAGGGAAAAGCTTTAACGCTTGCTCGCGATAACCCAGTGCGCGCTTGTCTGCCTTCTGCCGCGCTTCCAGGATGACTTTATCTAGTTTGCTGGGGTCTTTTGTCATTGATGCCTCACTTGGGATGGGGGCCAGAAAAAAACATTTCACCACGGAGGACACAGAGGAATTAAAAATCTAACCAACGTCCCACTATTATTCTTGTCTTGGCTTTACTCCGTGCCCTCCGCGTCCACCGTGGTTCAAGAGTTTAACGCACCGCGAGCCTCCACAGCGACGTGACCTCCGCCGCACGTGCCGTGTGCAGTGGGTCGGCCTCATCGGCCACGCGCGGGTGGTGCGGTCGCACATCCAGGCGATCTACTATTTTTAATCCGGCTGCGTCTATCAGCGCCAGCAGTGCTTCACGCGTACGTAGGCCCAGGTGCTCGGCTAGGTTAGATAGGATCAACCAGCCTTCGCCCTTGGGTGTCAGGTGTACGGCCAAGCCCTGCAAGAAGCCATGCAGCATACGGCTTTCAAAATCGTACACCGCGTGCTCGATGGGCGAACTGGGGCGCGCTGGTATCCAGGGCGGGTTACATACAACCAGTGGCGCACGGCCTTCGGGGAAAAGGTCGGCACGTGTGATTTCGATGCGCGCAGCGAGCCCTAGGCGTTCAATATTGTCGTGGGCGCAGGCCAATGCGCGTGGGTCTTGGTCGGTGGCAATGATGCGCTCAACACCGCGCCGCGCCAGTACGGCAGCGAGTACGCCGGTCCCCGTGCCGATATCAAAGGCGAGTGTCGTGGAGGGTAGCGGTGCTTTGGCCACGAGTCCCACATATTCGCCGCGCACTGGCGAATACACGCCGTAGTGCGGATGAATGCGCGCGCCCAGCGCCGGAATTTCCACGCCTTTTTTGCGCCATTCGTGCGCACCGACAATGCCCAGCAACTCGCGCAGGGAGGTGATGGAAGTTTCACTGCCCGCGCCGTAGGCTTCGCGACATGCTTGCTTAAAATCGGGTGCGCGGCGTAAGGGGATGCTGAAATCGGCCTCCAGCGGAATCAGCAACATCGACAAAGTGCGCGCGCGCTGCGCCTGCGCCTGACGATGAAAATTAAAAATTTCGGCGGGCGTCGGAGCCGGTTTATGCGGCTTCTTGTCTGCGCGCCGCGCCATCGCTTGTAGCAACTGGCGCGCGTTCTGAAAATCACCACGCCACAGCATGGCCGTGCCCTCGCAGGCCAGGTGGTAGGCAGCGTCAGCCTTCATCTGGTCATCGGCGATCACCACGCGCTTGGGCGGGGTGGCCCCGCGCTCGGAGCGCCAAAGCGCTGTGTGTTCGGTGTCAGATTCGGTCCAACAAAAGGTAGGGGGTGTCATCACGCCGCCACTGTACGCTGGCTGCAATGAACTTGCATGCTTTTGCTCGGGGTCAGCGGCAGCGCATGACTTCGGCATCGGCCAAGCGACGAACATAAGCTCCCGCTTCGCGATTGATGCGAAAGACGTTCAACGTGCATCCGCCGTTGTACTGCTCAAGCTGCGCTTCATATTGCATGCTCTCTTTGGGGGAGAGGATGAAACGCTTACTGCATTTCCCATACGACCACTTGGCCCCGTTCGGCCCAGGCCCTGGGGTGGCCTTAATTTGCGCGGCAAAGGCTTGCCCGCTGCGGAGGGTGATCTCGCTGGTGCTGGCTTTGGAAAAGCTGTCTGCTAGCGGCATGCCCACGCTACGGCCTTGGCCGGTTTCGTTATGCAGCATCTCGCCCACCACCGCAATCATCGTGTCAGGTGCGCTTTCGCAGCGCGCATTGTCGAGCGTGTGAATCTCCGTTTTATTGCCGGGGAGCGAGACGAAGCGCAATTGGGCTGTTGGCCCGCTGAGCGGCGGCGTGTATTGCGCGCAGCCGTTAAACAACAGCGTGAGCAGAATCAGAAATAAAGAGCGCATACCGGAATAGTAATGCGCGCGAATAAACGTGCGCATTACCGGTGTGTTAGTCAAAGCCCTTGTGAGCGCGCGCGTTCTCGCAGCGCAAATAAGATTACCCGCCGCTACCCCAGGCAGGGGCTACCAATATTTTGGATACTTGGCGTCGCGACACATTAAGTAGAGCAGGCCAACGTGTGTGCTCCGCAGTTTACGCAATGACAGGGGGGCTCGCACAATATCCTTTTTATCCGAGATAATTTTCATGTGCTTGCGCGCGTACGCAGCCAGTTCGCAAGTAGTTGCTCTTCGCGCGCCAATTCAAACGAGTTGACGAGCCCGCGTTGCAAGGCAATGGCCACGGTGCGAGAGCGAATGTTGACCATATCAGTTGCGTTCGGTTTGGAAGCCGTGGCCTCACTTGCGCCGAGCTTGGCATAGAGCGACTGCAAACGATTTTGCGCGCCACGCCGTGAGAGATAACGGCGTTCGGCGATGGCGTTGTCGGTGAGACCCAAAGCGATATCGACGAGTACTTCATATTCTGCATCGGTCAGCGCGTCATGGCGTTGCAGCGTCAGCGCCTGGACGCGTCGAACTTGCGGGTCGATCCAACATTGGTCTTCATCGAAGATGGCCTGAGCCGCCCGTGCCACGATGACGGCAGGATTACTCTTCAATACGTAGCCATAGACCGTCTCCGCCGGAACGATTTTGGCGAGGGTGCGTACATAGGTTTCGTCGCTGTGTTGCGACCAGAATAATAGGCGCGCAGCAGGCTGCCGTGCCCAGACAAGGCGGGCTAATTCGATGCCATTCAAGTTAGGCATTTGAATATCTGTCACGATCCACGGTTCGGGTTCGTTGATACAGGCATCAAGCGCCTCTTGCCCATTCGCAGCAATCGTGGGGGCGAAACGCGCCAATACTTCTAGTAAAAACCCTCGGTCACGGGGGTTGTCGTCGGCGACGATCAAGCGGGGCATGGCGTGGAAGAGCGTGGCAGACGGAGCGCGAAGCGTGTGCCGCTGCTGAAACGTGAGGGGCTCCAACTAGCCAGCGCACCGATGGCGCGCGCACGCTCGGTGATATTGAGGCAACCATGTCCTAGGCTGGGCGTAGTGGGCATACCGATACCGTTATCCTCTACGGTGCAGAGTAGTTGTTGCCCAACGACGCGGATTGATATTTCAAAGTGGCTGCACTGGGCATGTCGGATGACGTTATGGATGGCTTCGCTGGCAATGCGAAACAAGTGAATTTTTTGTGCTGGTCGTAGCGCGTTTTCCGCATCGGAGGCGAATTCAATATGGTAACCAGGTTGCATGGGCGCACTACAGTGCCGTGATAGGAAAGCGCGCAAGGCAGCCTCCAAGCCGAGTACGTCAAGTGATTGTGGGTGCAAGTCATCGATTACGCGTCGGATCGATTCGGCAAGTTGTGTCACATCGGCACGTAGCTTGTTAATCGGTGGTGTGCTTGCCTGCGATTGTTCCGCTTGATCCAGCGTGCGTGAGAGTACGGTGAGATCGGCGAGTACGCCGTCGTGCATATCCATCGCGATGCGGCGGCGTTCGTCCTCTGCGCCTTGTATGAGTTTTTCGGTGGATAGGGTATCGATCAGGCGTTGGGTCATGGTGGTCAGGCACAGATCGAGCGTATCCAATTCATCGCGACCACGGATACGGGCGAGATCGCCGCCGCACACACGATGCGCGCGCTGGGTCAGGGCGGCCAGACGCACTCGCGTGACATGCAAACCCCACGTCGCCAAACCCACGCCCAGCACAATACACACCGTCAGCACGGTAAGCGATGCATTGATGAGTTGTGTGACGATAATGCTTAGATTGCGGTGATATTCCAGATAAGCATCACGTCTTTGTGATTGAAACCCGATAGACAATTGTTTTAAGGCGGGTATCAAGGTACCGAGCGTGGCGCGCGCGATACGCGGATCGATATGCTCTGCGTCACGTAGGCGTGCCGTGCTATCCAAAATAATGTGTCGTATATTTTCCGGCGCACGCGCAAGCAAATCTGGGTGCTGCGCGTTGTCCAAATAAATCTGCGTCTGCTCCATGTAATCGAATAGTAAGTTATCACGCTCACTGGGGCTGGCGATCATGCGCTGCGCGAGTTGATCGAGATGACTGGTGCTGGCAATCATGACCAGCGCACGATCTTTGGCCAACTCCGATTGTACGGTGATGTCGTGCTCGCGATTGATGCGCGGCAACTCGATCAAGGTGTACGTGACCAAACCCGCCAACAACAAAATGATGATGGCCGGGGCGAGCAGAAATTGATAGCGAAAGGGTAAGGACATAGATTCATCTTAACCGTAATTTCCGCATAACTCACTGTGCGAATGCACAGTTATGGGGGGTGTTAACGTCGCAGAAATTTGCGCGTTTGCACCTACCGCTTCACTTGCCGATTGCAGATAGTGTGCTGCATCTGACAAGGAGAACGGAAATGAAAAGTCGATTAAAGATGATTTGCGGGGCGTGTGCATTATTTGTGTCATTCGGCATCGCGGCGCAATCGAGCGACCCTACCACACGAGAGTTCGAGAGTTTCCGCGAGATGATGGAAGCCGACAATCCCGCCGAGATTTATGAGGACACCGGTGCAGAATTGTGGAAAACCAAGCGTGGGCCGAAACAGGTCTCGCTCGAACAATGCGATCTTGGCTTAGGCCCCGGCGTAGTGAAAGGTGCCTATGTGCAGATGCCGCGCTACTTCGCCGATGCGGGCAAAGTCATGGATGCCGAGCGGCGCATCATGCACTGCATGGTGAGCTTACAGGGCTTCAAAGAAGCGGATTTAACCAAACAGCCATTCAGCACCGATGGCTACACGCCCGATCCCGTCGTGCTCGTGACCTACGTCGCCGGCCAATCGCGCGGCATGAAAGTCGCTGTGTCGCGCAAACAATCGGATGTCGCCAAGGCGTATTTAACTGGAATGGAAGTATTCAATTATCGCGCCGGGCCTTATGATTTTTCCTGCGCCAGTTGCCACGGCGAAGATGGCAAACGTATCCGCACGCAAATGCTGCCCAATCTGGCTAAGTCGGGAGCCGATTCGATGGCCGCGATCCAGGGCTGGCCCGCCTATCGCATGACTGGCGGCTATCTTCTTTCCTTGCAGTGGCGTCTCAACGATTGTTTCCGCCAGCAGCGCTTTCCTGAACCCAAGTATGGTTCCGACACCGTTACCGCATTGTTGACCTACCTGACTGCCAACGCCAATGGCCAAGTGTATAAAGGCCCCGGCATTAAACGCTAACGAGGAAAAAACCATGAAAACCAACACCACTCTACTGCTATGTTTTGTTTCTACCGCATTAACACCGATAGCTTCCGCCCAAAATGAAAGCTATGGTGCGCTGCCGTCCCGCCCCTACACCAAAGACTTCCAGGCGCGCGGCATCGCAGGCACAGAGCGCCTGCAAGAAGACAGCGTACAAGTGACTTGTAACCAATTGGGTAACGCTGCCTCACGAATTGTGGTGCAAGCCTTGGAACAGGCGCAGCGCGCCGCGATTACATTCCCTAGTGATGGCAAGCTCCTGGGAGATTGGAAAAACGGGGAGAAAATCGCGCAGAATGGGCGCGGTATGACCTGGAGCGATAAAGCGGATGCGGAGAACGGTGGCAACTGCTACAACTGTCACCAGCTGTCGAAAGCGGAAACCTCGTTCGGCACCATCGGCCCCAGCCTCAACCAATATGGCGCACTGCGCGGCAACTCGCCGGAGATACAGAAATACACCTATAGCAAGATATTCAACGCCAAAGCCTATAACCTGTGCTCTACCATGCCGCGTTTTGGCCATGTGGGCGCGCTAAGTGAGAAACAGATCAAGGATCTGGTCGCGCTACTGCTCGACCCAGAATCGCCGGTCAATAAGAAATAGTCATCGGGTTTCATGCGGGCTAGATGATGCGATGTCTTAAGGTGCGACACAAAACAAAAAGGCGACCGAAGTCGCCTTGATGCTTAAAGTGCGAGGATTGCTTATTTTACTTTTGCGTCCAACTCGCCTTTGTCGTAGCGCTTCTGCATTTCTTCCAGATTGAACACTTTTTTGATCTTGCTGGCTTGACCGCCCGCGCCGAACGCTTCGTAGCGGTTTTTGCAAATGTCGCTCATGCCCTTGGTGGCTTCCTTGAGGAATTTGCGTGGGTCGAAGTTGGATTTGTTTTCCGCCAAGTGCTTGCGGATTGCGCCGGTGGAGGCCATGCGCAGATCGGTGTCGATGTTCACTTTACGCACGCCGTTCTTGATGCCTTCAACGATTTCAGAAACTGGCACACCGTAGGTCTGGCCCATGTCGCCGCCGAAGCTGTTGATGATGGCGAGCCAATCTTCCGGCACGGAAGAGGAGCCGTGCATCACCAAGTGTACGCTGGGGATGCGCGCGTGGATTTCTTTCACGCGGTCGATACGCAGCACTTTGCCGGTGGGCTTCTGGGTGAATTTATACGCGCCGTGCGAGGTGCCAATGGCGATGGCCAGGGCATCTACTTGGGTCTTGGTGACGAAATCGGCGGCTTCATCCGGGTCGGTCAACATCTGTTCGTGGGTCAGCTTGCCTTCGGCACCGTGGCCGTCTTCTTCGCCTGCCATGCCGGATTCGAGTGAGCCTAAGCAGCCCAGTTCGCCTTCGACAGATACGCCGCATGCGTGTGCCAACGCGGCTACTTTAGCCGTGGTGGCGACGTTGTAGTCATAGGTGGCGGGGGTTTTGGCATCGTCCATCAGGGAGCCGTCCATCATCACCGAGCTAAAGCCCGATTGGATGGAGCGGAAGCAGATGCTGGGCGATGCGCCATGATCTTGGTGCATACAGACCGGGATGTGCGGATACATCTCAATTGCGGCCAGAATCAGGTGGCGCAAGAAAGGTTCGCCCGCATAGGAGCGCGCGCCAGCGGAGCCTTGCAGAATCACCGGGCTATCGACAGCGGCGGCGGCTTCCATAATCGCCTTCACTTGTTCCATGTTGTTAACGTTAAAAGCGGGCAAGCCGTAGCCGTTTTCGGCGGCGTGGTCGAGCAACTGACGCAGGGATATTAAAGCCATGACACTCTCCTTAGATAAAAACTTAACAATTCATTTTAGTTACTGGGCGGGTAAAACCTGCCCCATGCTGCATTATTTCTTGTGATCGCCTACCCGTACTATCTTCATGGTATTGGTGCCGCCGGTCTTGCCGATAGATTCACCATAGGTCAGCAAAATCAAATCACCTTCGCGTACCGCGCCACGGCGGCGCAGCTCGTCTTCGGCTTCGATCAAGAGTTGTTCCCGATCTGACGTTGTGGTTTTAAAATTGACCGGATACACACCGCGAAACAGGGTCAACTTTCTACGGGTTTCGACTTCGGGTGTCAAGGCGTAGATCGGCACGTCGGTATTCATGCGCGACATCCACAACGTGGTCGAGCCAGATTGCGTGAGCGCAGCAATTGCCTTTACATTCATGTGGCTGGCGGTGAACATGGCAGACATGGCGACGGTCTCGTCCACGCGTTCAAAATTTTTCTTGACCGAGTACTGGCTCATGAAGGAAGTGTCGGCTTCCTTCTCCGCTTCGGTGCAAATGCGATCCATGGCCGCGATGGTTTCTACCGGATATTGCCCGGCAGCGGTTTCGGCGGAGAGCATCACCGCGTCAGTGCCATCCAACACGCCGTTGGCTACGTCAGAGACTTCGGCGCGGGTCGGGATCGGGCTGGAGATCATTGATTCCATCATTTGCGTGGCGATGATCGCCAGTTTGTTTTTCTGGCGCGCCATGCGAATCATTTTTTTCTGCAAGCCGGGTACGGCGGCATCGCCGACTTCTACGCCCAGATCGCCGCGCGCAACCATGATCGCATCCGAGGCGTCGATGATTTCTTCTAAGGCGAGAATTGCTTCGGCGCGTTCGATCTTGGCCACGAGCAAACCCTTGCCGCCAGCGGCATGCAGCAAATCGCGGGCGCGTTGCATGTCGCTGCCAGATCGCGGGAAGGACACCGCAATGTAGTCAGCCTTGAATGCCGCTGCGGTTTTAATGTCCTCCATGTCTTTTTCGGTCAGCGCGGGTGCGGACAGACCACCGCCTTGGCGATTGATGCCTTTGTTGTCCGACAAGGTGCCGCCTTGCAACACTTTGCAGAAAATCTCCGCGCCCTTGACTTCCTCCACCCACATCGTGATGCGGCCATCGTCCAATAGCAGCGTCGCGCCACGCGCGACATCATGCGGCAGCTCTTTGTAATCGAGCCCGACGCGCTCTTGATTACCTAGCTTGCAGTTGGCGTCGAGAATAAAAACGTCGTCGTGATTGAGCTGTATTTTTTTGTTTTCGAATTTTCCGATGCGAATCTTCGGGCCTTGCAGGTCGGCCAACACCCCAACTGTTTTGCCGCGCGCGCGCGCGAGCGAGCGAATCATTTCGGCGCGGCGGATGTGGTCTTCTGGCTTGCCATGCGAAAAGTTCAGGCGCACGACATCCAGGCCTGCGGCAATCATTTGATCCAGAATTTTTGGATCATCCGAAGCCGGGCCGAGGGTGGCGACAATTTTGGTTCTACGTAGCAATGTCATTCCTTAAAAGCAACCACGGATGAACACAGATGAGCACGGATAAAAAACCCGGCTCCATCCGTGTTCATCCGTGTGTATCCGTGGTTTCAAAATTAGCTTACTTAGCTGCGCGCTCTTCCAAAATTGCTACCGCAGGCAGTTTTTTTCCTTCGAGGAATTCAAGGAAGGCGCCGCCCGCGGTGGAGATATACGAAATCTTGTCGTAGATATCGTATTTCTGAATCGCGGCAATCGTGTCGCCACCACCGGCTAATGTGAAGGCTTTGGTGTTGGCAATCGCCATGGCGATGGTTTTAGTACCTGCGCCAAATTGATCGAACTCAAACACGCCGACCGGGCCATTCCACACCACGGTGCCGGCTTTCATAATGATGTCGGCCAGCTCTTGCGCGCTCTTTGGGCCGATGTCGAAAATCATGTCATCGTCGGCGACATTGCCCGCATCTTTCAAAACGGCGGGTTCGTTGGCATCGAATTTCTTGCCGCACACCACATCGACCGCGATGGGGATGGACGCATTGCGCTTGGACATTTTTTCCATGAGCATTTGTGCGGTGGGGACTAAATCAACTTCACATAAAGATTTGCCGACGTTCTTGCCGGTGGCTTTAAGGAAGGTGTTGGCGATGCCGCCGCCGACAACCATTTGGTCCACTTTTTCGGACAGCGCTTCGAGCACGGTGAGCTTGGTAGAAACTTTCGAGCCGCCGACGATGGCCACCATCGGGCGCGCCGGGCTCAACAGGGCTTTGGTCAGCGCGTCGAGTTCTTCCGTCAACAAAATGCCGCCGCAGGCAACCGGCGCGTATTTGGCGATGCCGTGGGTGGAGGCTTGCGCGCGGTGCGCGGTGCCGAAGGCATCCATCACGAATACGTCGCACAGCTTGGCGTATTTTTGCGCGGTCTCATCGACGTTTTTCTTTTCGCCCTTGTTGATGCGGCAATTTTCCAAAACGACCAGTTCGCCTTCGGCCACGTCGAAGCCACCTTCAACCCAGTCTTTAATCAAGCGCACCGGCTTGCCCAGGCGCGCAGAGATATTGTCCGCGACCGGCTTGAGCGAATTTTCTTCCGACCATACGCCTTCTTCCGGACGGCCCAGGTGCGATGTCACCATCACTTTTGCGCCTTGTTTCAAGCAATGGTTAATGCTGGCCATGGAGGCGGTGATGCGCGCGTCGGACGTGACTTTGCCGTCTTTGACCGGCACGTTAAGATCGGCGCGAATGAACACGCGACGGCCTTTGAGGTCGAGATCGACGAGTTTAATAACGGACATTTGTGTGTGCTCCTAACTTGATAAGGTGTAAGGGATAAGATCACTTATGCCTTACAACTCATATTGGTAAGCAGTGAGCGGGAAGCAGTGAGCAGAACGGGGTTTCCCGCTTACTGCTCACCGCTTCCCGCTTCCCAGCTTTACTTCGCTACGTGTTGTACCAAACGCAGCATGTTGCAGGTGTAGCCATACTCGTTGTCGTACCAGGACACGACTTTGACGAAAGTACCGTCGAGCGCGATACCGGCATCCACGTCGAAGGTGGAGGGTGCGCTGTTGCCGACGAAGTCGGTGGAAACCACTTTTTCTTCGGTGTAGCCCAGTACGCCCTTCATTTCGCCTTCAGAAGCGGCTTTCATGGCTTTGCAGATGTCAGCGTAGGTGGCTTCTTTGTTCAGTTCCACGGTCAAGTCAACCACGGACACGTCGGAGGTGGGGACGCGGAACGCCATACCGGTGAGCTTGCCTTTCAATGCAGGCAACACCACGCCCACTGCTTTAGCAGCGCCAGTGGAAGACGGAATGATGTTTTCCAGAATGCCGCGACCGCCGCGCCAATCTTTGGCAGATGGGCCGTCAACGGTTTTTTGCGTCGCGGTGGCAGCGTGTACGGTGGTCATCAGACCACGCTTGATGCCCAAGTTGTCGTTCAACACCTTGGCTACGGGAGCCAAGCAGTTGGTGGTGCAAGAAGCAGCGGAAACGATGGTTTGGCCAGCGTAAGTGGCGTGGTTTACGCCGTACACGAACATCGGGGTGTCGTCTTTGGACGGAGCGGATTGAACTACTTTTTTAGCACCCGCTTTGATGTGCGCTTCGCAGGATTCTTTGGTCAGGAAAAAGCCGGTAGCGTCGATCACGATGTCCGCGCCGACTTCGTTCCACTTCAAGTTGGCCGGGTCACGCTCAGCCGTCAGGCGAATCTTCTTGCCGTTGACGATCATATTGCCGCCGTCAACCGAGATGTCGCCATTGAAACGGCCATGCACGGAGTCATATTTCAGCATGTAAGCCAGGTAATCGGGGTCGAGCAAATCGTTGATTGCAACGATTTCGATGTCTTTGAAGTCCTTTGCTACAGCGCGGAACACCATGCGGCCGATGCGGCCAAAACCGTTAATACCGACTTTGATAGTCATTTAGTTGTTGCTCCTTAAGAATAGAAAAACAAAATTTTTGCCACAGAGATCGCAGAGGACACAGAGGGTTTCTCTGTGATCTCTGTGGCGAATGGTTTTTATAAAACCGCTTTAGCCGTATTCACCACATTCTCCACGGTGAAGCCGAAGTGCTTGAACAGATCGGGTGCCGGTGCAGATTCGCCAAAGGTGTCGATACCCACCACGCCGCCTTCGAGGCCGACATATTTGCGCCAGAAGTCGGTGACACCGGCTTCGATCGCGACCCGCGCTACACCTTTCGG
>JAYVBU010000187.1:0-6714 GCA_043750335.1 Betaproteobacteria bacterium
ATCGCCATCGCGGTCAAAATGATGAAAGGAATAATTGTCCAGATCACTTCGACGGTGGTGTTTTCATGGAAATGCGCGGCTTTATGTCCGGCTGCTTTACGATGCTTCCAAATTGAATAAAACATCGCGCCGAAAACCACGACAAAGATACCCACGCACACCCACATAATAAGGATGTGCAGATCGAATATCTCCTGCGCTACTTCACTTTGCGGCGTTGGTAGGTTGTATTTCGACTCCTCCGCCCACACGCCCATGGACATCAGGGCCAAAAACGCCCCCATTCCCAGTCTCCTCATCTTACTTAGCATTGGCTACCCCTTTAGCTGGTTAAACCTAAAATTTACTTAAAAAATAATACGAATTCTTTGTCTGCGTGTCAGAGATGGCCGCACAAAACGGCACGCGCTTCAGCGCATTTCACTCTAAAACCCAGGACGACACCGTGCAATATTTGCCTTTGAAAGCTCAAAACCCAGAAAAGACGTACCGGAAAGCGGGGACTACGCACATTGGGGGCTGACAATCGTGAAAAAAGTCTGCCGGCGGTTCTGCTTTACTGCCTTCATCCTTGAGGTTGCGGCCTTTGTTTTTATTAGGCATCGTCGTTTATTAGGTGCGACAAAATAGCACAGAGGGGCTTTGCCGGGCAAGCAAAAAGTGCCATTAAACCCTTTAGATTCCAGCATTTAAAGTTAATATGTAACTAAATAATGATTTTCTAATTTTAATCAGAGCGCAGGCTAAACCACCCATAAACCATTTATTTAATATGGTTTATGGGTGCTAAATAAGGGGGGATATACGCGCAACAAAGGGGCCGCAATTCGCTCCCTCAAATAAGCTAGATTGGCCTCGAATTCGCACATCGCCGGGTCGATTTGATTCGCGACCCACGCTTGCAATCTCAGGCCGCGTTTTTCGATGGCTTCTACCGTCAACAAAGCGTGGTTCAAACAACCGAGGCGCATACCCACCACGAGGATTACGGGCAGGTTCAAGCGCAATACGATATCCGCCGCGCTTTGATTGGAATTAATCGGCACAAGTAAGCCCCCCACGCCTTCCACGATCACTTCATCTGCTTGCGTTTCTATTTCGCGATACACGGATTCAATACGCGTTAAATTAATTTCGACGCCTGTCTGTTGTGCAGCAATATGTGGCGCAATCGCTGCTTCAAACGCATAAGGATTTATCAACGCTAGCGGCAAGGAAACATTCGACACTGCACGCAGCCGCGCGACATCATCGTTAAGCCAGCCTTCAGATGTTTGTATGCAGCCTGCGGCGATCGGTTTCATGGCGGCCACGCGCTTGCCCGCTGCAACGCTACGCCGGATCAAGTCGCACGCCACCCATGTTTTACCCGCGCCGGTATCGGTTCCCGCGATAAACACGCCGCTCATCGCAAGCCCGCTTGCCGCGCTTGAATTTTGAATTCTATGATTTGTTTGCCGTCCGCCAATTTAGGTTTTTTTTCATTCACCCAAGCATGGCCGTACACCACCTCGAATGTAGCAGGCAGGCGGCCCGCTACGCGTAGCTGCTCGTAGCGTTGCAACATGGCTTGCCATTTGCGCTTACCCATCAAGCCGTGTCCGCGCCCACTGGTCACGTTGTGCGCGCCAATCGCTTTCAACTCGCGCAGCAATGCGCTCACATCAGGGTAGGTCAAGGTCATCATGTCCATATCCATGACCGGCGTGCTGAAACCGGCGTAGAGCAATTGGTCGCCGATGTCGTGCATATCGACGAAGCGATTCACATGGGTATGACCATCTATGCCGCTGAAAGCCTGGCGCAATTCGCGCAGGGTATCCGGCCCGAAGGTGCTGAACATGAGCAACCCACCCGGCGCTAGCACCCGCTGAAATTCATTAAAAGTATTGTGTAAATCGTCGCACCACTGCAAGGCGAGATTCGACCACAGCAAATTGACGCTGGAATCTTTCAATGGCAATCGGCTGATATCGCCGCCCGCGTACTGCGGCAGATTCCCGGTGAGAAACGGCAAGGTGCGCTTCCACCATGGATCGGTACCGCGTGCGACTTGCAGCATCGTTTCTGCAATATCTACTCCCAACACGCGCGCCCGGGGATAACGCTTCGCCAAAGCGCGCGCGCCAACACCCGTCCCCGCACCCGCATCTAACACCCATTGCGGTTCCAGCTTTACCCAATCCAGGCGCGCCAACATGCGCTGATTGACTTCGCGTTGCAGCACCGCAGCAAGATCGTAAGAATGTGCCGCCTGCTCGAAAGCGCGGCGCATCAATCGCTTGTCTATTTGTACCGGCAGATCATTCGCCATGGAGAAACCTTGTGATTGAGTCGAGCGTCGCTTGAGGATGAGATAAGAACGGGGCATGCGCCGCACCGCGCACCATGTCGAGTTGCGCGTGGGGTAGGGCCTGCGCCAACCACTGTGCCGCTGCGGGGGGGGTTAACGTGTCGTGCGCGCCCTGAATCACCAGCGTTGGATGCGTGATCTCGCGCACCGCCTCACGTAAATCCAAGCCGGACAAAATAGCCAAACCCGCGCGTAAGGTTTCAAGGCCGGGTTTACCGCGCGCGAACAACTTTTCGCGTAGCGCTGCCATCGTTGCACGCGCTTCGTCGCCGCTTCTGGCTTGCAAAGCTAAAAAGCGCTTCAACGTGCTTTCATAATCTTGTTCCAAACTAGTGGCGAACTCAGCCATCACCGAATCAGACAAACCATGCGCCCAATCTTCGCGCTGACGAAAGCACGGCGTGGTGCCGATCAGGATCAGCTTGTCGATCTGTTGCGGTGCGAACGTTGCCCATTGCAAGGCAAGCTGCCCGCCCAGCGACCAACCGACGACATGCGTTCGTTCGGGCAAAGCACTTGCCACGCTGTACGCCAATGTTTCAAGCGTGTAGGGCGTACATGACGGGCTTGCGCCATAGCCGGGCAAATCCACAACATGCACACGAAACCGCTCCGCCAACGCTGCGCGTACCCCTTCCCAAATGCCACCGTGCATGCCCCAGCCATGCAAAAGCGCGAGTTCGGGGCCGTGGCCAGTTTTGTCAACATAAATCATAAAGACATTCAACCCGGAGCTAGGCTGCGCGCGGGTTCAAAAGGTTTTCTCGATTTCATTTAGCGCCGTGCACAGCCGCTGCACATCATCCATGCTATGCGCTGCCGAAAGCGAAATACGTAAACGCGCTTCGCCCTTGGGTACGGTTGGCGGGCGAATCGCCGGCACTAAGATGCCGCGCTCGCGCAAGGCGTCACTTAGCGCCATCACTTCGCGGTTAGCACCGATTATCAATGGTTGAATCGGTGTTTCGGAAGGCAGTAAATGCCAACTTGACGGGTTCAAGCCCTGCTTGAGTTCGTTGGCTAGCGCGTGCAAATGCCGGCGACGCCAATGATCCGCGCGAATCAAATCCAGGCTGGCGAGCAGACTGCTCGCTAACATCGACGGAAACGCCGTGGTGTAAATATAGGTGCGCGCGCGTTGCATTACGCTTTGGATCAGCGTCTCGCTCCCCGCCACAAAGGCGCCAAATACGCCTGCCGCCTTACCCAGCGTAGCCATGTAAATAATGCGTGGCGAGTTGATGCCAAAATATTCCAGCACGCCGCGCCCCTGTTCGCCCAACACACCGAAGCCGTGTGCATCGTCAAGCATCAAGGCTGCATCGTAGCGCTCGCACAGCGCGAGCAGTTCGGGAACCGGCGCAATATCGCCGTCCATGCTAAATACAGCATCGCTCACCACCAACTTGCGCCGGGCTTTGGCCGCCACCAGCATGCCCTCCAACTGCGTGAGGTTGCCATGCGTGTAGCGCTGAAAGCGCGCTCGCGACAACAAGGCCGCATCGTTGAGCGAAGCATGATTGAGCTTATCCGCCAACACCAGATCATCGCGCCCCAGGAGGGCTGACACGATGCCAAGATTGGCCATATAGCCTGTGGAAAATGTGAGTGCCGCAGGCATCTGCATGAACGCGGCGAGTGCTTGCTCTAACTGCTGATGCGCCGCACTGTGGCCGACGATCAAATGCGAAGCCCCCGCGCCGACGCCGTACTGTGCAGCGCCATGACATGCACTTTCGATCAGCGCGGGATGATTGGCGAGGCCGAGATAATCATTGCTGCCAAAAGCAAGATAGTCTTGACCATCGATTTTTACCTGCGCGCCCTGCGCGCTTTCTAATACCCAGCGCGCGCGCAACAAGCCTTGCGCTTCGAGCGCAGACAGGTCGTGAGCCAGATCAGGAAAAGGCACGTTATTTACGCCATGAACATGCATCAACGCAGTGGACGCGGAGGCACATAGCGGTTCTTGTATTTGACTTTATCCAACACGCAGCCCCGGCCCATCCTCGCCCATCGGCCGCATGCCGAGTTTTTCTAGCAAGGCCCTATCGCTCGTCGCTTCAGGGTTGTCGGTGGTCAGCAGCTTGTCGCCGTAGAAAATTGAATTCGCACCGGCCAGAAAGCACAGCGCTTGAATCGCCTCCCCCATCTGCTGCCGCCCGGCGGAAAGCCGCACAAAACTTTTGGGTAACGTGATGCGCGCCACCGCGATGGTGCGCACAAATTCCAGCAAGTCCAACGCTTCTGTGCCATACAGTGGCGTACCTTCAACCTGCACCAGCATATTGATCGGGACGGATTCTGGCTGCGGGTCCAAGTTGGCGAGCTGCGTAATCAGACCCGCGCGTTGGTTGCGCGACTCGCCCATACCGACAATGCCGCCACAACAGACATGCATGCCCGCATCGCGCACACGGCCCAGCGTATCCAGCCGGTCTTGATAGTCACGTGTAGAGATGATTTCACCGTAGAATTCTGGCGCGGTATCCAGATTGTGATTGTAGTAATCCAGACCCACATCGCGTAATTTTTGCGCTTGGCCTTCACGTAACATACCGGCGGTGAGGCACGTTTCCAAGCCTAACGCTTTCACGGCCTTGACCATTTCAAACACGGGCTCCAGCTCGCGGTCCTTTGGGCTGCGCCAAGCCGCGCCCATACAAAAGCGCGTGGCACCGGTTTGCTTCGCAGCCGTGGCGGCGGCGATCACTTCATCCAACTGCAACATGCCTTCGTTTTCAACGCCCGCATGATGGCGCGCCGATTGCGGACAATAGCCACAATCTTCCGGGCAACCGCCGGTCTTAATCGACAGTAGCGTGGACAACTGCACCACGTTTGGATCAAACGCAGCACGATGTACCGTCTGCGCGCGATACATCAAATCATTAAACGGCAGCGCAAATAAAGCCTCTATTTCTGCGACGCTCCACACCGCCGTTGCGGCCTGCTTCAGTACGGCATTACTCATTGATTGGTACCTCGATAATAATATCGCGCCACGCTTCGCGCCGCGCTTTGAAAATTTCCCAGACCGCCGCCGGAATTAAACCGAGCGCGAGAATGGCCCAAATCACAAACACCCCGGTAAAGCCGCCGACCCAACTCAAAATCGGCTGGCCAAAAATTACCAGCGCCCCCGTCAGACCATAAAACCGATACCCTGCACGGCGCGTATAACGCACTACCCGCGGATCGGGATGGTGGGCATTCGCCGCATACACGAACATCGACGCACCTATCCAAATCATGAACAAGGGAATCGGTATGATGACCGCAACGATAGTGGCAATATTGAACAGCTGCGCCGCGAAACGGCAGCGCTCTGCCGCAAGGGCTTTTTTGATTTTCACAACGCTCTCTACTTTACAAGTGAGTTACATAAACTCTTTGAATACTCTATGAATTTTGCATTCAAGTCAATTCTGAAAACGCTTCGATTGAACAGCGGATTAATATTTAATCAAACGCTGTTCGCGCAAGACTGCGTCTTATGTGCTGCCGCCAGCGGCGAGCAAATGCTCTGTCCTGCCTGCCAAGCCAGCCTGCCGCATATCACCCATGCTTGCCCGCGTTGTGCCGCGCCCGGCCCACAGCAAATATGTGGCGAATGTTTGCAACACCCACCCGCGTTTGATCGCAGCATTGCCGCGCTGGAGTATGGCTTCCCCGCTGACAAACTCATCCAGACCTTGAAGTATGGCGGCCAACTCGCCCTGGCCAAATTACTAGGTGAATTATTAGCCGATGCCGTCACCCAGCATGCCCACCCTGACGCCCTATTGCCCATGCCGCTGCATCCCGCACGGATCAAAACACGCGGCTTTAACCAAGCACTTGAAATCGCCAGGGTGGCCAGCAGACGCTTCAATCTGCCCCTCTCCCCCGCGCTCGCGCAGCGCGTGGTGGACACGACACCGCAAGCGTCTCTACCGATTGATGCGCGGCACAAAAATATCAAAGGCGCATTTATATGCGATCAGAATTTACACGGGCAGCACATTGCCGTAGTGGACGATGTCATGACCAGTGGCGCTACGCTAAATGAATTGGCTAAAACGCTGAAGCGCGCCGGCGCGGCGCAAGTGGACGTATGGGTGGTGGCGCGCGCCATCGCGCATCATTAGATTTTACTGACGATGACTACGCCAAAAATCGACCATGCCGTCAGCCAAATTTGCGATCTCGGCTGCGTACAGATTCGCATCCTAATCGGGCAATTGGAATCGGGCGCAACGGTTCAAGAAACCATCGGCTTTGACCAAGCTGATCGCCTAGCCGTTCTGGCTGAATTGAAAAACATTATGTCGATTTACGATCAACGCAAGTGAGCCGCGTTAAGACAGCCACACCTTACT
>JAYVBU010000188.1:0-3032 GCA_043750335.1 Betaproteobacteria bacterium
CCGGCAAATATTTTTGCGACATCATCGGCGGCTTTGTCCATGGCGTCCCACAGCGCTAAATCTTTTGCACACTGTTGATTTTGTTGCGCCACGCCGGGCGTTTGCGGGTCGGTGATCTGCACGAATGCGCGCGGAATACCATATTCGTCCGCGTCTAGGTTGGGGTCGAGCTTGATCGAATTAGCCGGATTGCGCGGCTCCATTTGTCCAATGCCGCGAATCGTAATCACCACGCTATCGTCGGTCGCCGACTGAAATACATCAAAACCGTCGATATCGGGCACTTTGCGGAACATTTCCGCTTCTGAATCCGGCTTGCTTAAGGTACCTAAACCTGAGGCGGTAATTTGCAAATGGAAATAGCCCTCCGATTGATCTGCATGTTTTATCCGCCCTTTGACAAAGAGCGCCGAGGCTTGTAGTTCTTTGATGGTCGGATCAAGCCCTTGCAAGGCGGTGCGTGGAATGCGAATGGTTAAATTTGAACGCAAATGCGCCATTAAATTTTGGCCCATTAAGGCGTAGTTGGGAACGCTCTGGAAGGAATTTAGCGCGAGTCGCGTACTTTCAATTGTGCCCATCGCGATAATTACTTTGGCCTGCGTGGTGAGCGGGATATCGCCCAGGTTGGTCTCGACTGCAACCACGCGACCATTTTGAGTATTGAGGCGTTTGACGTGGCAATTTGGCACCACCATCAGGCGTTTTTTTACATCATCATTATGCGATTCAAGCTGCGCTTCGCGCTCAGCTTTGATGAGTAGTGGCACGGAGCTGAATTTATTGATAGGAAAGAAACCCGCGCGCGCCCGACTCTGCACAGCCAAAGGTGCTTCGAGCTTCCACATATTGACTTCACTCGCGGGGATGCGTTCTGGTAAATCGACTGCCAGCGGTATTTCCGCTAGCGGTACGCAGTTCGACACTTTATTTTGCAAAATACCTTTGTAGAGTACTTGCCGCAACGCTTCGTGCATGGGGCCTTGGATAAAATCGTTGGTCTCGGTCGTGCCTAGTTGGCGACCCGCCTGTCTGAAATAGCCCTCGCCTGCGGGCAGGGCGTGAAAATCGGCTACCACTTCGGTGGGCCACAAGTTTTCTGCTGAGCCATTTGCGGGCACGGTGTGCATTTCGCCATCCAGCAACTGCGGCGACCAGCCCCCCCAAAACAATGATCGGCCACCCAGGCAATAGGCCAGCCCCGGATAAGGCGTTTGGGAATGCCAAGCCAAGCCCCAGACCTCTTTGCTCCAATTTTGCTGGTCTTTGGAAGACTTATTTTTTAGCTCGGCGATACTGGTCGGAGCAGCATTACTCAAGCCAATCATCGGCAGATTTTGCACATGCTCTGGTAGCACGAACGGGCCGCCTTCCAGCACCAGAATGCGATGCATGCGCTGTTCATCCTGGCTGAACATTTGCTGTGCCAGCGCCGCGCCAAATGAGCCCCCGCCGATAATAATGATGTCGAAAGGGCGGGCGTCCGCGCGCAAATTGGTGTCCGCGCTATTCATGGCCTCGTCCAAGCCGTTGCATACATAACGGCCCATAACATCGCGTGAAAATTGGGTATTTTGTGTTACCGGGTTCGTAATCATTTCTACCTCCTATAGGTGTAGATGTAGGGGCTCAATCAGCAATGAGCCGTCGAAAATAGGTAGTGCGAAAAAGCTTTTAAAACCAGGAATTTAAGAAAGTTGAGCGCAAGAACTATCCGTCAGAACAGCGGAGCAACGCTTGTCGTTGAAGTTAAGAATACGGAAGCGCTAAAGTCAAGGAATGTAATGATATGGGCATGACAGTTAATTACACCGCCTGACCCGCAACCCAAGCAGAAGACCAAGCCCATTGAAAATTGTAGCCGCCAAGCCAGCCGGTAACATCAACGACTTCACCAATAAAAAACAAGCCCGGTACTGCACTCGCCTCCATGGTTTTAGAAACAAGCGCGCGGGTATCTACGCCACCCAAGGTGACCTCGGCTTTGTTGTAACCCAACGTACCGGCGGGCATCAGGGGCCAGCCCTGCAAGGCCAGCGCGATGGCATGGATTTGTTTGTTTGAATATTCCGCTATTGGCTGGGTCCAGCCATGAAGTTGACACCATTCCTGTGCAAAACGCCGGGGCAATTTCTCGGCTAGCAGATTGGCGAGCAGCGTTTTGGCGTGTCGATGTTCCGCCAGCCAGTCTTCGACATCCACGCCGGGCATGAGCGCTATGGTAATCGGTCGTTTTTTGGCTCCGGGCGGGGCGTACTCTTGCATCTGCCAGTAACTCGAAATCTGCAAAATCGCCGGGCCAGATAAGCCGCGATGCGTGATGAGGGTATGTTCACGAAAAGCCTGCTTGCCATCAGCCACACGACTCATCGTGTCGATGGACAATCCCGAAAGAGGCTGCAAGCTCGTCAAAATTTCAGAGGATAAGGCAAGCGGGACCAATGCAGGCTTGGGTGGGATCACGGGCAGGCCGAATTGCTCGGCGATCTGATAGCCAAAAGGCGTCGCGCCAATTTTTGGCGCAGCTAAACCGCCGGTGGCGACCACTAGCGATTGGCAGTGAAAAATGCCTTCGGTGGTGTGGACGCTAAAACGCGCTTCATCCCCAGCGCGCGCTTCGACGTGTGCCACCTGGCATGGCATGGCCCACTGCACCCCGCCCTGATCGCACTCGCGCTTGAGCATGTCGATAATCTGCTTCGCGCTATCGAGGCAAAACAGCTGGCCATGATTGCGCTCCTCAAAAGCGATGCGGTGGCGTTCAATCAGGGCGATAAAATCGTGCTGAGAATATTGCGCCAGTGCCGAACGGCAAAAGTGCGGATTATGCGACAGGAAATTAGCCGCACTCACTTCACGATTAGTGAAATTACAACGCCCCCCGCCGGAGATGCGAATGCGCTCGCCGAGCTTCTCGGTATGCTCGACCAATAGCACTCGCCGCCCGCGTAGCCCGGCTTGTGCGGCGCACATCATTCCGGCTGCGCCTGCACCGATGATGATGACGTCAAAGTGCATGGTGAATGGATGCT
>JAYVBU010000189.1:0-6664 GCA_043750335.1 Betaproteobacteria bacterium
AAATATCTGAAACGTAAACAGGACGATGCCCACAACCAGCGTGTACAAGCCGCGTGAAATTCCGGACAAACTGCAAAGACGTGACCACTCCCAAGCTGCGCCGAGCGCCACGACACCCATCAACCCCGCCCACATCGGGGAGGAAAAATAAAATAACGCGCCCAAAAAAGCGAGGATCAACACCACAGCAGCCCCTACACGCTGTTTAAGCATTTTCCTTTAATTGCTCGCTGGTGCGGCCAAATCGACGCTCGCGCTGTTGATATGACAGAACGGCAGCGTTCAGCGAATCTCCGTTGAAATCGGGCCAAAGCGTCTCGGTAAAATACAGTTCTGTGTAGGCCAATTGCCACAGTAAAAAGTTGCTAATGCGCTGCTCGCCACCGGTGCGGATAAACAGGTCGGGTTCTGGCGCATAGGCCATGGAAAGATAGGGGGTGAGATCGTCCTCGCTAAACCCTTTGGACAATTCTGGCTGCGCGCGCAGCATCTGATTTGCGGCTTGCATAATGTCCCAGCGCCCACCGTAATTCGCAGCGATGGTGAGTGTGTGGCCCACATTATTTGCTGTTAACGCTTCTCCGTCGCGAATCAATTGCTGGAGTCGTGGTTCAAATGGGGTAAGGTTGCCAATCACTTTAAAACGAATTTTATTTTCATGCAGCTTGATCACCTCGCGCTCCAAGGCCATCACAAAGAGCTGCATTAAAAGGGAGACTTCTTCTTTAGGACGACGCCAGTTTTCGCTAGAGAAAGCGAATAAAGTTAAATGCTCAACCCCTAAATCGGCGCAACAACGAATCACCTCGCGCACCGCTTCTACCCCGCGCCGATGCCCCTCTATGCGCGGCAAACGCTGGCGCTTAGCCCAGCGGCCATTGCCATCCATGATGATTGCGATGTGTTTGGGGATATCGCGCACATCAGGCAGTGTGCGCGTGGAACTATTAAACGTCACGGGGCGTTAACGGCACTGATGGCCTAAATGGCCAACAGTTCCGCTTCCTTGGTCTGCAGCATTTTATCGATTTCAGCCACAAAACGATCAGTGAGTTTTTGCACTTCGTCCTGTGCCCGGCGTTCGTCGTCTTCACTAACTGTTTTTTGTTTGAGAAGCTCTTTTAAAGTGGTATTGGCATCACGCCGTACATTTCGTACGGCGATTTTGGCATCCTCGCCCTCATTCTTTACGATCTTGGTCAAATCGCGTCGCCGCTCTTCAGTCAATGCTGGCATCGGCACACGAATCAACTCGCCTTGCGACGAAGGGTTCAAGCCTAAATCCGAATCACGAATCGCCTTCTCCACCGCGCCGACCAGTTTTTTTTCCCAGGGGGACACACCCAAGGTGCGCGCATCAACGACTGTGACGTTTGCCACTTGCGCGATGGGCATCATGCTGCCGTAGTAATCGACCATGACATGATCGAGCAGGCCAGCGTGAGCGCGACCGGTGCGGATTTTACCGAGACTGCCTTTCAGCGCCTCGATCGACTTTTGCATTTTTTGTTCGGCGGTGTTTTTGACTTCTTGGGTGGTGCTCATTACCGTCCTCCTAGGAAACCGTTACTAAGGTACCTTCATCCTCGCCCAGCACGAAACGTTGCAGCGCGCCGTCCTTGAAAATACTCAGGACACAGATGGGCAGATTTTGCTCTCTGCACAAAGCGAAAGCCGTTGCATCCATGACCTTCAAATTGCGATTGATCGCCTCATCGAAGGTCAAATGCGTATAGCGCGTGGCGGCTGGATTTTTTTTAGGGTCATCCGTGTAAATACCGTCCACCTTAGTCGCCTTGACCACTATGTCCGCATTCATTTCCATACCGCGCAGCGATGCAGCCGTATCAGTGGTGAAAAAAGGATTGCCAGTGCCCGCACCGAAAATCACGACCTTACCCTCATCCAAATAGCGCAAGGCTTTGCCGCGCACATAGGGCTCAGCTACTTGTTCGATGGTGAGGGCAGATTGCACCCGGCTCTCCAAGCCGATACGACGCATGGCATCTTGTAAGGCCAGCGCGTTCATCACGGTTGCCAGCATGCCCATATAGTCTGCGGTCGCGCGGTCCATACCGGCGGCAGCGGGCGCAATGCCGCGAAAAATATTGCCGCCCCCGATCACCACCGCTACTTGCACACCTAGCTTTACGATAGCCGCTACCTCGCCCACCATACGATCAATGGTCGCGCGGTCGATGCCGTAAGCGCCGTCGCCCATCAGGGCTTCGCCGCTCAGCTTCAATAAAATACGTTTGTATTTCAATTGCGCCATACGCTTAGATTTGTCCCGCTGCGGCAACTTCTGCTGCGAAATCGACGACTTTTTTCTCGATACCTTCGCCCACGACAAACATCTGGAAAGTGTTGACTTTGGCGTTCTTGGCGGCGAGCAATTTTTCTACCGTCAGCTTGTCGTCTTTTACGAATGGTTGGCCATGTAGTGTGATTTCGGACAGGAATTTGTTGATGCTGCCTTCCACAATCTTTTCGATTAAATTCTCAGGCTTGCCAGATTCCAAGGCGCGCGCTTTGGCGATATCGCGTTCACGCTCAATCAGCTCAACGGCGACCTGATCCCGAGAGATCGCGACCGGTTTGGATGCGGCAATGTGCATCGCCAAATCTTTGCCCAGGGACTCGTCCCCACCCGCCAAGTCCACCATCACGCCAATCTTGTTGCCGTGCAGATACACCGAGAGACGGCCCGCGGTATCAAAACGCGCCATGCGGCGTAGCGTCATGTTCTCGCCCAATTTCATCACCAAAGCCTTGCGCGTTTCTTCCACGGTTTGTCCGGAAGCCAGCTTGAGGTTGGATACCGCGTCCAGGTCGGATGGATTGTGGTCTGCGACCAGTTTTGCGGTTTCCTTGGCCAAAGCGGCGAATTCATCGTTCTTTGCCACGAAGTCGGTTTCGCAATTTAATTCGACCAATGCGCCCAGCTTGCCTTCGGTATTGATGTAACTACCGACCACGCCTTCAGCGGCGATGCGGCTGGCGGCCTTGTTAGCCTTAGCGCCGCTCTTGATGCGCATTAGGTCTTCTGCTTTGTTCATATCGCCATCGGCTTCGGTCAAGGCTTTTTTGCATTCCATCATGCCGAGCCCGGTACGCTCGCGCAGGTCTTTCACCATGCTTGCGCTGATTGCTGCCATGTCACACTCCTTAAAACAAATTGGGTACGATTGAAAAAGGGGCGTTAGCCCCTTTTTATGTCTGCCTGGGTAATTAGGCGGTCGGCGCTTCGCTCGCCTCGGCGAAGTCTTCGGCGACGACTTCATGCGCCATTTGCGACTTTCCTTCGAGGATAGCATCGGCAAAACCACGCATATACAGGCGAATTGCACGGCTGGAATCGTCATTCCCCGGAATAACGTAAGTCACGCCATCGGGCGAGTTATTGGAGTCCACCACACCGACCAGCGGAATGCTCAGTTTATTCGCTTCGGTTACTGTGCCTTTTTGATAGCCGACATCAATAATCACGATAGCGTCAGGCAGACCGTTCATCTCCTTGATGCCACCCATGCTGCGCATCAGCTTTTCCAACTCGCGGCTATAGCCCAGGGCTTCTTTTTTAGATAATTTTTCCAGCGCGCCGTCTTGCGTCATTTGCTCCAACTCGCGCAGACGTTTGACCGACTGTTTGACGGTCTTGAAATTGGTGAGCATGCCGCCCAACCAACGCTGGGTTACGAACGGCATGCCGCAACGCTCAGCTTCTTCCTGCACGATTTCGCGCGCCTGGCGCTTGGTGCCGACAAACATGACCGTGCCTTTATTTGCCGCCAGCTTGCGCACATAGTTGAGCGCATCCTGATACAGCGGCAGGCTTTTTTCCAGATTGATAATGTGAATCTTGTTGCGCTCACCGAAGATATAGGGAGCCATTTTGGGGTTCCAATAACGGCATTGATGGCCGAAATGAACACCGGCCTCCAGCATTTGACGCATGGTTACAGACATGGGAATACTCCTAATAAAGGGTTAAGTCCTCCACCCGCTTGCTTGACACCGGCCCTGACCCTTTGGGTTTTCAGGCGCGGCACCCTTTATGTGAAGCGAGTGTGCGAATTTTCATCCCGACGATGCCGGAATGAAGCCAAGAATGGTAGCACATCTACCCTAATCCATTCAACTTTATAGGCATTTTCCTATATCCAGTGAGCCGCATTGTTTTGCAATAGGGCGCGCCCCTCGTGTTTTCTGCAGGGGCAAAAACGCGGAGCGGCATGTACTCGGCGGCGACGCGCTCAATTGGCTTTATCGGCCCACGATGCCAAATTCAATACCCAAAGTCGTGTCATTCAGCGATCTAAACTGCTGTTTTACAATCCCTTTAATGGGCTTTTTGTATTACAAAAAAAACTTAAGATTCCTCAGCATATGTCGTTATTTGTTTTGCTGAGTGAGATAGAAACTCAAAACTTCATTCCTCGATTTAACTAAACGCCACCGAACACAACTCGGGGCAGGAGCAAACAACATGCTGAACAAACTAACCATTAGAATTCAATTGATTGGCGCTGCCATCATGACGGTTACCATCATATTGATACTGGTCGGCTTGAATGTCTTTTCGATCAAACAAGGTAGCGCTGCTTTAGCGGAGGTCTATGAAAGCAACGTCCAACCCCTGACGCTGTTACAAGAGCTGGACGCTGTATTAAAAGAAGTTCGCTTTAGACTCGTGGCCGTTCCGCTTGAGCAAATGTCCATAAAAGGCTCGGCAGATCAATTAAAGGAAGCCAGAACCAAAGTCCCGCAAATCTGGGTGGTTTTTAAGCGCCACGTAGCAGATACGCCCGTCTCGGACCAAGATCGTGAATTGATCGCCAAAATCGACAAACAAATAAACGCCATCGACCCGTTCTTTTCAAAATTGGAAGGCATCTATGCCGCAGGCAATAAAGAGGCGTTGCTAGCGCCGCTACAAGAAGAATGGCCGCTGATTAACCGCAATCTGCTCAAACCGATTGGGCAATTAATTCCTGCCCAGGAAGCGGCGGTTAAAAAAACCTACGAAAAAAATCTGGCGCTTGGAAAAAAATTAACGACGGTCGTGCTAATCGTAGGCGGCATCAGCTTGTTCTTACTACTTTTCTTCGTCATCCGGCTGGTGGCCATGTTGAATCGCAATATTGGCGTGCTGAACCAAGTGCTGCGCGAAGTAGCGCAAGGCAATTTGTGCATCAAGGCCAGTATCCCGCAGAAGGACGAATTGGGCTCGATGGCAGATTCGATCAATCAAACCGTGAATCAATTACGTATCATCATCGGCGGCGTTAAACATGCTGCGGATAATGTCGCATCCTCATCGGCGAATCTTTCAATGGAAACGGAACGCGTCACGCAACGCGCCGATACACAGGCGGATCGGGTGATGCAAGTCAGCGCTGCGATGGAACAAATGAGCGTCGCGGTGACGGAGATTTCCTCCGGTGCACATAATGTGGTCGATGCATCGACGCAAACCCAGTCCATTGTTGAGTCGGGCAAGGAGAATATGGCCAGGAGCCAGGAGGCCACGAACCGCATCGTGGACACGGTTGAATCATCGAGCCGGGTCATAGCCGAGCTCAGCCAGGAGATCGGCAAAATAAACGAGATCACGAAAGTCATCAAAGACATCGCGGATCAAACCAATTTGCTTGCACTGAATGCGGCTATCGAGGCTGCCCGCGCCGGCGAGCAGGGCCGGGGTTTTGCCGTCGTCGCAGACGAAGTGAGAAAGCTGGCTGAGCGTACCGCCTTGAGTACCGCCGATATCACCAACAAGGTCGAATCCATTAGCAATAAAACCGGGTCCTCCGTGCGCTCGATGGAAACTGTCAAACGCGAAGTCGAAAACGGCGCCAAATACAGCAATGCGACAAGCGGCACACTGAGTCTGGTTATAGACGCGGCGGTGCGCGTGACTACGCTGGCGCACCAAATCGCATCGGCAACCAATGAGCAATCCAAAGCCAGCGAGGAGACCGCGCGCAACATGGAAGAAATTTCTGGCCTGACCGAAGAAAGTGCCGCGAGCATTCACCAAGTGCGGCATGCCGCAGATATCTTGTCCGATACTGCCGCTGAATTACAGAGCTTGGTTGGACAGTTCAAACTATCCCAATAATCTCGCTTACGGCCCCACAATACTGCCCACATCGCGCAATGCCGCGATGCGTTCTCTGCCGCTTCTCGCCTGTTATAATCATGCATTAACTAACGGGTTCCTTACTTCATACATGGCTATCACAATCAAATCGGCAGATGAAATAGAAAAAATGCGCGTCGCAGGTAAACTTGCGGCTGAGGTGCTCGATTTTATCGGGCCCCTTATCAAACCCGGCATGAGCACGGCTGAAGTTGATCGCTTATGCCACGACTACATGGTCAAGCAACAAGGCACTATTCCGGCCCCGCTCAACTATGCACCGCCCGGCTACACGCCCTATCCCAAGTCGATCTGCACCTCGGTCAATCACGTGATTTGTCACGGCGTGCCGAACGACACCAAAAAATTGAAAAACGGCGACATCATCAACGTCGATATCACCGTGATAAAAGACAGCTACCATGGCGACACCAGCCGCATGTTTTTCGTCGGTGAAGCATCGATACAAGCAAAACGCCTGTGCGAAATTACGCATGAATGCATGTGGATCGGCATTGA